>DASWHH010000310.1:0-10617 GCA_036398295.1 bacterium | reverse complement strand
CTACTTTTTGGAAGTTCAGGATGCGAAAGGTCGACAACTGCGAGCCCAGACCACGGTTCCGGGGTTGTTTCAAATCACCAGGCCCGCAGATGGGGCGACCTTTGCCAGCGACAGTTACGTGGAATTTTCCTGGGAGCCCAGTTCCGGTGCCGGCATTTATGTGCTGGGTCGAAACCTCAGCGGTTGCGAAGCAGAGTATAACGACCGAAATTTCGGCTACTATGGTGCCTTTGGTGCCACCACCGCGTCTCTCATTGCCTGGCTAAACACCTTTTGCTTTACTTCGCCGCAAGTGCAAACTTTTAAGGTGCTGGCATACGACTCCGCATTGGCGGCCTATCAATATTCCGTAGGCCGCAACGGGTCACAATTTCAACGCTCTAATGTTGAAGGCGGCCTGGGCGTGTTCGGCTCCATGGTTGCCGACTCGCTGGCGCTCACTATCACTCCGCAATTATAGAATCCTCGCCACAAAAATTCACTCGATTTCTGTTTTTTTCTTCGTTATGTTCGGAATAACGACGACGGCACTTTCGCTTATAACCACCAAATTCACGTACGCGAGTCGTAATTGGTTTAGAATGTGAGGAAGCATTTTATGAAGAATCACGCATTTTTGAATGCAGCGATTGGGATGTTGCTGTTGGCGTTGTTGTGGGATCATGGTTACAGCCAGCAATCCCGCTCCATCAAAGATAAGCTCGTCATCACGGATTCAACCCAGGTGCAAGTTTTGGAAACCACCGACGGCTCAACCCTGATTGGCCGAATTGTCGAAGTGGGGGAGAACGAGATCCAGTTTGAATCACAGATCGGCAGAACCACGATCTTTATTTCCAACATCAAAGACATTCGTCAACAGCCGCTCAGCTCGATGAGACAGGGCGAGTACTGGTTTCCCAATCCCAATGCCACCCGCCTTTACATTGCGCCAACTGGCCGAATGTTAAAAGCTGGAGATGGTTACTTTACCGATGTTTACCTTTTTTTCGGCGGATTCTCTTATGGCCTGACGGATCAATTGACCATGGGCGGGGGCCTGTCGCTCTTTCCCGGGGTACCTATCGATAAACAGCTCTGGTTTCTTACGCCGAAGATGGGCGTTGCGCTTAAGGAAAACCTGAGCATTGCGGTGGGTGCGCTCATTATCGCCATCCCCGATATCGACGATGATATCGATAGCCCGCTGGTGGGTGGAGTCTATGGCGTGGGCACATACGGTTCGCTCGATAATAACCTGACGTTGGGTATCGGCTACGGTTTTGCCGACGGCGATTTTGCGGAGAAACCGGTGCTGATTGTCGGTGTTCAAACTCGACTCGCCCGCCGGCTTTCCTTTGTCAGCGAAAACTGGATTTTGCCCGGCGTCGATGCGGAAGATCCGTTCGTCTCGTATGGCCTGCGTTTCTTCGGCGAGAAGATCAGTATCGATCTTGCTTTTATCAACTCGTTGACGGACGGCATTTTTCCAGGTATTCCTTATATTGATTTTGTATTCAATTTTTGATGCGCAACGATTTCCGAGGAGTTGCGTCGTGTCTACCTGACATCCCGCGTTGGGTGGAAACCCGCGGCATGTTGCTCACCGGTCGCGGTGAGATCCTCGGCGCGGCCAGCAAGTCCTCTCCTGATTTTGTGGTACGCGGGCTGAACAACCGGTTGATAAGTGTGGTTGGCAAACCCGATGCCCTTTGCCTGAACCAAGCCGTCGCCAAATCGGGATTGGAAGTTGAAGTGTTGGCGATGCCAGAAAATGACGGTTATGTTGGGTCGATCTTGCAAGGCTGGTGTCGTAGTCCAGCGATTCTGCATCGGCTGGCACAGCCAATCCAATTTCAAATTCGCAAAGATGTCACAGTTCAGTTTATTAGACAAAGGGGATTGCACTCTCTCCAAGAGGATTTCTCAGACTTGGTGGGCGAACTCTTTGACGCGCTGGATTTCACTGACATCGCCGCAGTCATGGTTGAGAATCAACCGGTGTCGTTCTGTTATGCTGGCGGAGAAACCGAAACCCTGTGGGATATTTCCATAGATACATTACCCGACCATCGCCGACGCGGCTATGCCGACCATTGCGTTTCATTTCTCATCGACCACATGGCCAGGCGCGGCAAACAGCCGGTGTGGGGTGCAGAGGAATCGAACATGGCTTCGTTGACGCTGGCAGCCAAATTAGGATTCAAACCAGTTGATCGGGTGACCGTGCTCAGGAGGTAAAGAGGTGTCCAAAAAGTGGGGTTCGCTGTCAATGCGAAAGGTTGGGACCAGGAATTCCCAATTGACAATTAGCCGTTCACAATTGACAATTGGTCTGGAAGGCAGCAAATGGGGTCAATTGTATTGGCCACGCAGCCGTCACCAGATTTAACCGTTTGGGACATCAGCGATCCCGCGCAGCCCCAAACTGCTGGCTTCTTACGCGTATGTCTTTGCGCCGTCCGGCAATATTTACGTGAGCGACATGCATCAACTGGTTCCACTCTCATTTGTCAGAAGCTCCCATCCCGACACTTTTAACTGTAAGCCCTACACTTTTTGATTTTCGCTAATTTCTTTATTTTCAAAGATAAAAAGTTTTGGCATGTTTTTTTCATTGGTTTTCGCAAACAATTAGTCAATTTTCATGGTTCAGCAAAAGGAGCGCCCAAATGAAAAAAACTAGTCCCCTGCTAACTGCTCTTTTGTTTACTACGGTGGCCATTAGCCAGCTTAGCTGTGATGGGGCTTCGACCGTTATTGATGACGACGGCAGCGGTAACCAAACCATCATCATCAAGCGCAACGGTTCGAAAGATCCGTTTGACGCCGCAGAGGCATTCAGCAAAGCCCAAATCAGTGATTATTCGCGCCTCACCGTTTTACATTACAAAAGTGAATCGACACCTCTGTCTTGGGATACCCCGCGTGGAATCTATGTCCTGGGAGGGGTCTATGAGACTGCTGTCGCCACTCTGTATTCTGTGGCTGACGAGGAATCCTTTGTGGCTTTAGATTTTGGCACGGTTCATCTTGATGATATGCAAATCCCGCTAATGGATACCGCCAAAGTCAAATATTTTGTGGATGGCAAGCTTATCCCGTTTACTTATCAGTATGTTGCGCAATCGGACCCTGGGCCTGTATTAGAGGATCCGGAAATTTTCACGGGCAAAACCTTGTTTACCACCAGCGGCGGCGTCGGCGTTCAGGACGTTTCCCAGGAATTGGCGCTACCCGAACGCAATTTGATTACGAATGTCAGCAAGGATGAGGTGGTGGACCCGGAACAGGAGTGGGTGATCCAGTTGCAGCAACCAATCGTGGCGCCTGAGATTTCCGGAATTTTTATCTATAACAAGATTCTGAAGGTCTTGGAGAACTTTGCAGAGAGCGGCAACGTCGCCGGACCCCAAAATTATGATGATGTGCCGAATATCAGTATCGCAGTCACCGAGCCGACTGCGACCATTGTGATTCCCAGTGAAGAATTGTTGCGGCTAAAGAATGAAAGTCAGGAAAATGTCTTTGTGATTCAATTGGGAGATCTTTCCAAAGCGGGTGAGGTGCAGCTTCTTGACGATAGTGGGGATGCACTGGCAACCCTGGACATCGCGGTTTACAGTTGGCATTCCATTCAGTTCAAATTCAAAGAATAAACGCAAAGCGCAAAGAGCAGAGCGCATGGCCCTTTTAGCATAACGCTGAACTTTTCCACTTTTTTGCGATAGGATGCTTCGATGACCGGAGCGTGGGCGCCGTGACCCATGCTCCGGTTTGCTATTTGCACGGTTGGCGTACTGAATTTTATTTTGATATTGACGAATAAATGCTATTTTAAAAAAATGATAGTACAGGATTTAGACGCCAACGATGCGAAGAATATTTTTTGCTTTCATCCCGATTTTGCTATTTCGCGTTGATGTAAGTGCGCGCGACCTCATTCACGTAACCATTCAGAAGGATGCGGTGGAGCTTCTGAGAGGTTGGCCGCTGGAACGCCGCTGGTACGCTGTTGCCGTTCAGAGTCTGGTGGCAGCGGGAGCGCGCCGGATTTTTATCGACATCGCGTTTCCGTTTGCTGACGTCGGGCATCCAGAGTCCGACGAGTTTTTTTACTATGCGCTAACCAAACACGATAATGTCTTCTTGTTGGCATCCGAGGAGGGGTTGCGCGCCGACAGCGTGGTGGTGATGGGAAATTATAAACTGCCTGCCAGTCGTTTCTTCACGACTTTTTCTTCGAACTTCCAACTGCGGCATGGTATGTTGTGGCTAAAAACCAACGAATCGCTTTCTCTGGTGTCGGCCCTTCTCGACCAATCAATCCTTCCGTCATCGGTTTTGATGGCGCTTCCCGAGACGGACGCGGCCGCCGATTATTCACTTCTGCAAGTGGTTCAAAGTCCAATCCCGTGCCGTGACCTGGATGTCGTCATCAGCATCGATTATCCGGGCGTGACTTCCTACGTTTTAACCCAGACCAGCTCGCGTCTTTTTAGCACCACAGAACTGCAATTGCACGCTGTCGAAAAATTGTACGCTGGCGCGTACTTGAAAAAATGGCCGGGCTGGGTGATCGGCGCGGCGATGTCGCTTGGCCTTTCGCCATTACTGCTCAGCTTTTTCAGTCGCATGAGAATTTCATTCGGCGTATTGAGTCTGGTGATTTGTGGACTGGTTTTTGGGGGAATGAAATTTCTGAACGTGTATGTTGCCCCCTACTGGTATTCGATCTTTCTGCTGCCGTTAAGCTTGGTAGCGCACGGATATTTCAGCCAGGTTGTCGAACGCCGATCGCAAAGATCCGCTAGCCGTTCCGAGATACTACCGCAGCCGTCGGCATCTCAACTGCCAACCGCCGATATCGATGAATTTCAATACAAGCTGAAATTTTATGAGCACCTGCAAAATCAAATTCCGCCGGAAGAAATCAAGGAACTCTGTGAAAAGTCAGGGCTCCTTTATCACCAAGATTCGCCGTTAAGGCAACTTTTGCAAAAGGCCAAAAAAATTTCGGAAACCGATGTGCCGGTGATGTTGTTTGGCGAATCCGGCACCGGCAAGGAGATGTTGGCGCGATTCATTCATGAATGCTCCAGTCGCTCTGCGCAACCGTTTGTGGCGGTGAATTGCGGTTCGTTCAACGAAAATCTCATCGAATCCGAATTGTTTGGCCACGAAGCCGGGGCGTTCACCGGCGCCCAGAAACGGAAAATGGGACGATTCGAGCTGGCAAACGGCGGTAGCCTATTTCTCGATGAAATTGGCGAAACCAGTCCCGCCGTTCAGGTCAAGCTGCTGCGCGTGCTGCAGGAGGAGAGCTTTGAGCGCGTGGGTGGCATCGAATCGGTACGGGTATCGGTTCGCATCATCACGGCAACCCATCAGAATTTGCAGAGCGCCATTCGCCATAAGCATTTTCGTGAAGATTTGTTCTATCGTTTGAACGGCATCTCACTGGTTATTCCGCCGCTGCGCGAACGCGCGTCGGATATTGAACATTTGTTCAAAGTTTTTTTGTTTGTGAGAAATCCGGACATCAAAATTTCGCCTTCGATCGTCGATTGGCTCAAAATTCAGCCGTGGCCCGGCAACGTTCGCGAGTTGAAAACGGCCACTGAACGCGCCATCATCAATGCCCAGTTGCAGAACCGCAAATTTCTTTTGCCGGCAGACTTTGAGCTACAAAACGCCCGCGGCGCGCCACAGAAAGACGAGGAGGCGCTGTCCGAGCAAATTCTAAGCAGATTGCGCCAGCATCAGTTTAAACATCGTAGTATTTCCGCGGTCGCCTCCGAATTGGCAATACATCGAGCGACCGTGACCGAATACTTGCGCGGCTGGATTATTCGCTTCATGCTAGAACATGATGTCGACCCCTCGCAAATTTGCCGGGCGTTGAATGGCAACCCCATCGTTTTAAATGGCAAGCAACTGGAAGAACGTGTGCAGAATTACATTCAGTCGATTCGTGACAAGATTTCCGAAGGATTGGGGCGGCGGGAATCTGACTCAGAAATCAGGCTTGGGCGATTCAAAAATCTCCCAAGCGAGTTTGATGATGATCTCGCGCAGTTGATCCAACGATTACGAAAATGAGCGCGTCGAAACTAATATTTCTGTCTTCGCTTTTCTCGCTGGTTTTATCTGGGAGCGGCCATTCACAGGATTTTTTACATCCGTTGTTTGCGGATCACACCAGGGGAGCGCATTGGGAGATCTCCGGCGCCAGCGCTTATATCTACAGCAAGGTCTCCTCTAACTGGTATACCGGTGGCAATCTGACCCTGGCATACCAAAACCGGGTGTTTATGGTCGGTGGATTGTTTAATATTAACCAGTCGCAGAACTTTCTATTCCAACCCGGGCGTTTGATTATCGAAGTGGACGACGCCAATGTCGTGTTCACCGACAGCACCCGGTTTAAATCGCGGCCAGACCGGTACGACATTAATCAACCGCTGAGCGTGTTCTTTGGCTTCAGAAAAAAGCAGTGGCAATTTACCGCAGTTTTTGCTGCGCTGACGCAGCAGTCCGAGCTGGAGCAGCCGCAGCCCGGTGTGGCGAACGATAGCTTGTTTTTCATCAATTGGATTCCCATCAGCAAAAGTAACACCTACCTGCTTAACACCTTCGTCGGTCGCTACACGTGGAAAAATGTACAACTAAACGCCGGTCTGTTGGCTCTATCTTTAGTGCACGCCGGTGATCAAGAGTTTGAATATGAGCACCGGCCAAAACCCCGTCCCTTCTTCGGTGTAAATTGGAACCCGCGCAATTCTGAGCTGGCAGGGTTCACGGATTCAAAATCATTGGCAGTTAGTCTTGCGCAGCCGGTTGCGCGTCTTCAGTATAAAGGGAAACCGCTGCGGACCGCGGTATATTTTCAATCCGGTCTGGAGTCTTTTAAATTCTATGCCTTGCGACTCCGCCTGGACATTCCCGTCAGCCATAATTTGCGCGGATCAATTGGCTACGACAACGTGTGGAGCGGCCAAAGAAATCTGAACCGCAGCGACTTCCACAAGTGGCAGCAAGCCAACGTTTTCGGCGCGTTGCAGTCGTTGAATAATAGCCTGCCCCATCAATCGCTTTTTCTCAGCTTATCGTGGACGATTGATCGAACCGAGCCTCCCTGGCCGCTGCAAATTTTGAATGTGAGATTGTTCCAAAAACAAATTTTCACTGCCAAGCGGGAATTTTATGCCAACAACCCCATTGCGACCATCGATCTTTACAACGACGGCGATCATCCGGTGGAGTGTCAGATTAGTTTGGAAACGACCAGCAAGGTAGGTACTTTCAAGACCGAAACCCTGCGGATTCATTCCAAGGAAATGAAGACGGTGCCCCTATATTTTTACCTTGGAAGACATGAGTTCGAAGCCCTGGAGTCCTCCGAGCAACTCATTGTTTCCGCGCGCCTGGCAGAGCGTTCTCGGATCCTGGCCGCGGAGTCCGTCAAAATTTATGGCCGACATGCTTGGGACGGCAACACCTGGGGCTTGCGATATTTTGTGGCGCCAGATGATCCATTTATCAAAGACAAAGCCAAACAGGTTTACTTGAGCGTGCTCTCAAAAACCGGGTCTTCGCCTGAACCTCAGGCTAAGTTGGCTCAATTGCGCGGGTTTATAGAGGAATTTGGAAAGGATTTACGCTACATCGCTGATCCAACCACGAGCATTGCGGTCGATCAAGTGCAGTACCCGGTCGAGACTTTGATGAAGGGAAGCGGCGACTGCGAAGACTTAACCGTGTGCCTGGCATCCGGGTTGATGTCGGTAGGCATCAACGCTGCCGTGGTGGACGTTCGTCCTAAGCTCGGCGAGGGCCTTGCTTTTCCTGCGGCTGAGCTCGGCAGTCTCGGCCACGTGTTCATTTTGGTTGATACCGGCATTGCCCCCGAATTCATGGCTGAGATTGGGCTAACGGAATTTCAGGCGGTCACCCGCAAGAACGCTTTGGGGGAACCGACGTTATGGCTGCCGCTTGAAGGAACCGCGTTGTCGCAAGGATTCGACACGGCTTTCAAGTTAGGCGTCATGCAATATTACCAGGAAATCGTCGAGAAAAACGGCGTAGTTTCCGGCAACGTTCACATTTATGATTTTTAAGCCTGAACGATTCACGAATCTTGACGCAGAGTATTCTTGACCAGAAAATGATGAGGCGACAATGAAAACTTTCGTACGTTTGATAGCATTCTTTTTCCCGGTGTTGGCATTTGCTCAAACGAATATCTGGATCAAATTAGACGTGGGAACGGCGCTCTACCTGGAACCCTCGCAAATGCAGTGGATCCCGGTTTCCGAGAAACAGGAGCTGCCGGCCAAGTCATACCTGATGACCAGACCCGGCGTTCGGGCGCGACTCTTCCGAAACACCGATGAATACACCCTGCCGGCGAACGCTTATTTTTTCATTGAGGATGTGTTCTCGAAAAGCCGAGTCGAAATTGTCGCCTGCTTGACTCAGATCGAGGCTGAGCAGCTCCCGGTCAATAACGTCGAGCCCGGGAATTCGCCGCAAAAGACCTTGGGGTTGACTTATGGACAGACGCCAAACGAAGAAAAAGTTGCTGATGGAATACCTTTTGAAATGGAACGGCTGAACGCCATAAATTGGTTCTATGAAAATGCGCGTTTGGATGCGGCCCTGCTTTCCCTGAAACGCATGATGACCAAATTTCCAAATCTGTATTTGAGCGAGTATCATGTCGAGCGGCTGCTGCACCTTTACAACGAACTGCAGTTGTATGGCTTTTTGCTGGATGAATCAACCCGTTTGTTGAATGTTAGAAAATCAGAGAAGTTTAGCCAAATTGTAGCCAGCTGGCATCAGATCGCTAGAAAGAACCTTTTGGAACAAAAAGCAAAATAGTTTTTCCATGAATTTGCCAGGAGAGGCGCGCTGGCTTTGAGCCATCACTCCGCTACACCGCTTCAACGGCATCTACGTTTGCAAAAAAAATGCAAACAATAGAGTATGGCACCTGAATCTGTACATGGTCAGTCCTGCGTAACTGCCACGCCGATATATCCCTTGAATTCGTCCCACGATTCCCATATCTTCATTGAGTCATTTGATGGTAGTTTTCACCTCAATCCACTGATCCATCAATCCAATAATCCATTTGAGCCCGACATGTCTGACAACTGTTACCAAACACTTACGCGACTCTTGCGACAACGCATCCTTGTGATCGACGGCGCGATGGGCACGATGATCCAGCGCTACAAATTGAGCGAGGAAGATTTTCGCGGTGCGCCATTCAAAGATCATCCGCACACGTTGAAAGGTGACAATGATCTGCTGTCGCTGACCCAGCCGGAAATCATCAAAGATATTCATCGAGAATATTTGAAAGCCGGTGCGGATATCATCGAGACCAATACCTTCAACTGCACAAGCATCTCGCAGGCGGATTATCATCTCGAACATAAAATTTATGACATGAACTTTGCTGCGGCGAAAATCGCCAAAGAAGCTGCCGGCGAATTTACCGCAAAGAATCCTGACCGGCCGCGTTTCGTGGCCGGGGCGCTGGGTCCCACCAACAAAATGCTATCGCTGTCGCCGGATGTCAACAATCCGGGCTTTCGCGCTGTCACGTTCGATCAGATGGCGGCGGCATATCGCGAAGAAGTGCGCGGCCTCATCGATGGCGGCGCGGACATTCTTTTGGTCGAAACGATCTACGACAGCCTCAACGCCAAAGCCGCGCTGTTCGCCATTCAACAATATTTCCGTGAGATTGGCCGCACCCTGCCGGTGATGATCTCCGGCACCATCGTCGATGCCAGCGGCCGCACGCTCTCGGGACAAACTCCGGAAGCGTTCTGGGTTTCGGTTTCGCACACCAAGAACCTGCTCAGCGTCGGACTCAATTGCGCCCTCGGCTCGCAAATGATGCGCCCGTACATCGAGGAGATTTCGCGGGTGGCATCCTGCTTCACCAGCCTCTATCCTAACGCCGGGCTGCCCAACGAATTTGGCGGTTACGACGAGACCCCCGACTTCATGGCCGAGCAGATCGCGGATTATGCCCGCAGCGGCTTCGTCAATCTCGTCGGCGGCTGCTGCGGCACGACGCCGGATCACATCCGGGCCATCGCTGAGGCGGCGGCCAAATTTCCGCCGCGACAGATTCCGGAAATCAAACCATATTTGAGGTTGAGCGGACTGGAGCCCTTTGCGCTGCGGCCCGACACCAATTTTGTGAACGTTGGCGAGCGCACGAACGTCGCGGGCTCCACGAAATTTCGCGACCTGATCCTCGCGGGCGATTTCGAGTCGGCGCTGTCCGTGGCGCAGCAGCAGGTGGAAAACGGCGCGCAAATCATCGACGTCAACATGGACGAGGGCATGCTGGATTCCGAAGCGGCGATGGTGAAGTTTCTGAATTTCGCCGGCGTCGAGCCGGAGATTGCGCGCGTGCCGGTGATGGTCGATTCCTCCAAATGGTCGGTCATCGAAGCCGGGCTGAAATGTTTGCAGGGCAAAGGCGTGGTCAACTCCATCAGTCTGAAAGAGGGCGAGGAAGTGTTCAAAGAACACGCCGGCAAAATTTTAGACTACGGAGCGGCGGTGATCGTCATGGCCTTCGACGAAAAAGGGCAGGCCGACACCTTT
>DASWHH010000309.1:0-1604 GCA_036398295.1 bacterium | reverse complement strand
GCTGATGGCGCGGAAGTTTACGTGCGCACCGAAACGCCACGCGGCGAGTTGGGTTATCTCATTCGCAGCGACGGCACCGATGTACCTTGTCGCGTCAAGGGGCGTTCGCCGTGCTTCTCTAACATCAGCGTCATCGATGATATCTCCCGGGGCGGGATGATCGCCGATCTGGTGATCATCATCGGCAGCCTCGACATCGTGTTGGGTTGCATCGATCGCTAATCCTAACTCGAATGGAAAAAAATGCAAACAGTCACGATTGTTCATTGGCAGGAAGACGACGGCAAGTGGTTGGGCTACTTGATGTGACTGGCGGGTTAATCCATAAAGTCAGAACCATTGAAGAAATGGTCATCCTTTGAAACGCAGAGATCTAATCAAGAAGATAGAAAAGATGGGAGCCGTTCTGATTCGGCATGGTGGAGACACGATTGGTATCAAAACCCGACGACGGGTGTCTCTCAACCGGTGCCGAGGCAGTGAGATATCAACGAGAATTTGGCGAAGCAGATTATCAAGATGCTCTCCAACGATTTATTTTCTTATGCAAACTATCTTGGTCTTTCCGTAGCGCCGGCTTCAATAGCTGGCGCTCTTTGTTTAATCACAACCCAAAGGAATGGACTCGCTTATGCAACTTCAACAAGTTGTGTTGACGATTTTGATTCTGGCGTCGGTTGGATTTTTTCTTTTCAGCGTCTATCGCATCTATCGCTTCGTCCGCCTCGGCAAACCTTCTTATGATCCCATCGGCAATTGGGGCTGGCGGATCCAATCCGTGTTACTCGACTTCTTTGGACAGCGGCCGGTGGTTCGCGAGCTATCGGGTTGGGGACATTTTTTCATCTTCTGGGGATTTCTGGTGTTGGGATTCGCCACCATCGAAATGTTCGCACGAGGCTTCAATCCACATTTTCATTGGGGGCAAATTCTTGGTGAACAGATTGATGCGGTTTTGAAAACGGCTTTCGATCTGCTTGGATTTTCCGTGATCGTGGCCATCGTCATCGCCATGATTCGCGGCTTCATCGTTCGTCCCGAACGACTCCGCAAGTTGCGCGGTTCGGCCCACGGCAAATTTGACGCGGCGCTCATTTTAGGCATGATTCTCACACTGATGGTTTCGATGTTCTTCACTCACGGCTACGTTATCAAAACCGCCGGCGAGTTGGCGGGCTTCACTCCCGTATCGAATTTCTTCGCCACGCTTGTGGCAGGCTCTGCTGATGGAACGCTTCCGTTCGGATACCAGGTGGCGTGGTGGATTCACAATCTCATCATTCTGAGTTTTCTGGCTTACATTCCCCATTCCAAACACGTGCACCTGGTCGGCTCGTTTCCCAATATTCTCTTGCGGCGAAATCCCAACAATCGCAAACGCGGCGTTCTCAAAAAGATCGATTTCGAGCAGGTGAATTTTGAAGCGGAGGGCGTCTCGCTGGGCGTCGGTAAAATCCAGGATTTCACGTGGCCGCAGCTTCTCGACCTATTTGCCTGCACGGAATGCGGACGCTGCCAGCAAAACTGTCCGGCGTATCAGTCCGGCAAAGAGCTCAATCCCGCGATGCTGATTCACGATTTGAAATCGTATCTCAACGAAGTGG
>DASWHH010000308.1:0-10210 GCA_036398295.1 bacterium | reverse complement strand
TCATATCACGTTCGAGTGCAGTGGGTGTGCTCAAATTGAAAACATCATAGATGAGCACGGTTTCGCCCTTGCGATTGACGAGATTGGTGGGGCGATTTTGTTCACTGGTACCGAACAACAATTCGCCCTGGTCACCCGGCTCTGGACCCCCGAAACCATTGTTGAAAATGCACGCGGTAGCGAACTTGTTCGGAAATACTTTTGCCAACGCGGTCGTGCCGGCGGCGCCCATGCTGTGACCTTGAATCGCGACCCGTTCCGGATCGACGTCCCGATTTCTAATCAGCCAGTCATTGATCCAAATCAGACGACGTTGGGTGTAATTAATGATCGTGTCGCTTTCCACCGGAATTGTCTGTGTTGCCTCGAAGGGATTGTGGTTCTTGGCCCAGCCAAAGAACCATGAATTGGAATGTTCCGTGACCTTCGTTGGAACACCGTTTACTAAAACCCGGCGAAAAAAATCATCATTGTGCGCCACGAGCAAACCGTCCTGCGGCTCGATGTTGATGGCCGTTCTCGTGGTGGGAAGCGATTGGCTGGCGGTGCCGCCACCGCCATGCAGCCAATGCACCGCCGAGACGTTTCCGGCGGGCAAGTTCTTCGCCTCGCTTACAATAAAAAAACTCGGCATGCCGTTCTTGTGATGATTGGCCATGATCGGAAAATCCGGACGGCCTTCCCAATGATTGTCGCGGCCATCTGCCCACATGTAGTACGTCGTTATCTTGTGACCGCTCAACGAAACATAGAAAGTCTGGAGGTGGCATTCGACAGGATCGCCGGTACTGAAGGTGTAGGAGACCGCCTGTGGAGTTATATTGTTAGTGACACCGGTCTCCCCCCATTTGACCACTGCGTAATACGTGCTGCCGCTCTCGTGGACCGTTTCAACAAACAGTCCCATGTTTTGCGGCAAAGTCAGTTGCCCGCCCCGGCCGTCGGGGATCACGAATGTGGCAGTTGGTGCGCCCAGTTGGGTTCTCAAGGCGTAAGGCAACCACTCCTCTTGATAAAGTCGGCCAATCAACTGGGCTTGATCGATATTCGTGAACGGGGTCGGGCTCGCGTAAATCCCGTAAGTCTCCGCAGGGTCGTCGTCCAAATCCCAGGTAATCCAAACCTGGCCGTCGGCATACCAGCCGCGGACGGTGGGTTGCAGCGGAACCTCGTCACTGGGGAAGCAATCCGCTCCGGCGCACTGGCGCAAAGAATCAAGCCGAGCCGCAAATTGCGCCAGGAGCGCGCCATCTGTCGTAGCGTGCACGTTTTCTAACTCGAAAGGGTCGTTTTGCAGATCGTAGAATTCACGTTCATTGGTGTCGTACTCCACATAGATCTGCGAGCTAGAACGCAGCCCTTGAAATTCCGGAATGCCTTCATCCCGATTTACCCAGTGCTCAACGAGCACTGCCGTGCGCCAGCTCCCGGGTGGCGATGCGCTGTTCAACAGCGGTACCAGCGAGCGACCATCGACGAATTCCGGCGTCTCGGCTACCGCCAATTCCGCAAAGGTCGGGGCCAAATCAATGACGGACGCCAGGCGAGGTTGCACCTCGCCAGCCGGCACGCCCGGACCGCGCACAATTAACGGCAGATGAATGGACTCTTCATAAGTGGTGTTTTTGCCGAGGACAATGCGGTGGTCGCCCTGGTGAAAACCATTGTCCGACGAAAAAAAGATGTAGGTTTGGTCAAGCTCATTCAATGCCGCCAGTGTGTCGACGATGCTTCTAATCATGTCATCGACCGCCAATAGCGACCGCAAACGCTCTCGATAGTCTTCGTCAATCTGCGAAATATCATCCGCGGTCAATGGGAGAAGGTTTTGAACCCAAGCGGGCTTGTCGCTAACATCACTTTCATTGAATGACGGCGGCCGCGGCGCCATCACACCGGCGAACTCGTTTTGGTGCCGTGGAGCAGGTGTGATAGGGGCATGGGGCGCATTTGGAACCAGGTATATGAAAAACGGTGCAACCGGCGCCATCCTGCGAATGAAATCCGTGGCCTTGCGCGTCAGCACATCTGTCTCGTAATTCTGCTGACGACTGTCATATGCGACGACCTGGCCATTCTCATTGAGCTGATAATTGACGTAAAGGCCGCTAACCAGGCCGTACCATTCGTCCCAGCCCGGGGGTACGTATGTTTGATTCCCGGCGGGATAACCATTGAGATACTTTCCTATGAGAACGGTCCGGTAGCCGGCGTCTTGCAACCAGGTTGCGACCGTTGAGCTTTCATGGCCCAGGTCACGGAATTTTTCAAAACCACCGTCGGGCGAACGATTCGTTAGTACCTGGTGGTTGTGCGCATACTGGCCACGCAGGGTCGAGACTCGCGCCGGACAACACAGCGGAACGTTGGCAAAGTAGTGCGTGAAGGTCATGCCCCGGTCTATTAGAAGCGCTTGCAGATGCGGCATAAAGGCGATCGACTCGATGTCCTGATCGTCAGTTAGAATCAGAATAATATTAGGGGGATCAGAGGCAGTTACGGAAGCTGCGTAGATCTCGAACCGGCGGCCCTCCATCCATTCCGGCGCAACCAGACACATTACGGCTGAAAACAATAAGACGGCCACTCGGATGATTTTGCTTTTCTTCATTCATCCTTCTCCTTCAACTTTTAAAAAGACGAAGAATTTGTTAATTGCCAGATGTGCATGAAACCGGCCATTATTCGAGTTATCAAAAGTACATGATTGTAAGACTGCGGCCTGGCGCTCATCTTTACGCCTTGTTTTTAACCTATAGCGTCATCGATTATGTAAGTCTGATAAATCTAACTTAATTACATCTACCCCCGGTTGCATAAAAATATACTCTTTTTTATCCCTCGACAAACGAACTAATTTAGAAACAAAATGACGTTTCCGCTGACGGCACAGGTCGCGGCGCGCATACCATTACCGATCTCGACTGGTAAGCTTTCCGGTCACAGGCCGCCACCTAAGCACGTGTCGCTGCTGTAGTTGAATAAGAGGATGCAATCAAGATTGCTTTGAAGGGCACGATGACTGTCGCAACTGATGATCGCGAAGGGTGGCATCCGGCTCACCCTGCGGGTTTTCAGATCGTCTTCAAGGGAGTCGAACTGTTCGTTCCGCCTTAAATGGCGGCATCGCCCGAGGAAGAAAAAACAACACTGGCGTCAGCGAGAATGGGTTGACATTGCGTGGAGACAAATTTGATAGTCCAGTACGGAAAGGTGCAGACTCCGTTTCCGGCGAACAGGATTTCACATTTTTCGAACCGTCGACAATGACCTTCTGGTCAGGAGCAGCCAAACCACTGCCGATGGGCTCCGTAACTTTTCTCCGGCCCGTCGATCGCTGGGGCCCGGTAGACTCCTAAGACTTCCGCCGCTTGGCCCCCAGAATTTTGCGGTATAATCGACTGTATTGTTCGGCCACGGCTTCAATCGCAAAGCGTTTCTCAACCGCCTTGCGGGCAGAACGACCCAAACGGTATTGCATGGTTCTATTCTTCATCAGTCTATTAATTTGGCGGCACAGGTGTCCGCTGTCTTCCGGGGTAAAGAGCAGAGCGTTAACTTCGTCCTCCACTACCTCCGTGGTCCAACTTATGGAGCTAAAGATGCACGGCAGACCCGAGGCCATCGCTTCGAGGGCGGTGTTGGGAAATCCTTCGGAGCGCGACGGCAAGACAAAAGCATTCGCGGCCGATAGGTAAGGTTGTATATCATCCACCTGACCGGCAAACGTTATCGGAGCATAGCCAGCCGTCTTTTCGGCCTGTCGGTGAATTTCACCTACAAAACCCTGGTCAACTCCGGTCATACCGGCTTCACTGGGGCCGATGATCAGGAGGCGCCTCGGCAACCTTGATTTCAATTGCAGCCACGCGTCCAGCAAAATGTCCAACCCTTTAAGCCGACGCACGGACAAGGCGCTGATCAGCACAAACTCGTCAGGCGACCAGCCAAATGCCTTGCGCGATTTTCTTTTTGAAGCTGCTGGTAGCGACCTGAAATGTCCGACATCCACCCCATTGGGAATGAGCGCCAGCTTTGATTTGGCTAAACCCATCTCCCGGCTAATCGACTGCAATCTCGAAGTCGTACAGACGACGCGATCGAGCTTGCGTGTCATTTGTTGCTGTATTCGATTATTGAGAGGAGTTCCATCATGGACCGCACCCAGGTCTTCCTCTGATAAGGCTCCCTTTGCAAACCAGTGGGAAGTAGTCTCAACCACATTGACCAGTTTTGCCAGTGCCGGTTTGCAGGTGAGTTTGCTGACGAACATGCCCAAATAGCCTTCCCTCAGACCGTGCGCGTGAACGATATCAAAGAGGTTGCGACGACGCCAGCATTCAAAAATGAAACGGGCATGGCGCACCAGGATTTCAATTTTCGAACGCGTACGCCCGGGAATTCGATAAACCGGAATATTCTCCACATAATCAAGGGTCGTCGGGGAAGTCCAGATGTTTTTCTGCATATCGAGGGTGAATACCGTCACCGGCACGTTTTTGGAGTTCATAACGCGGGCGATGGACAACGCTTGTCGGGCACTGCCGCTATAGTCCGGATAAAACCCTCCGGTGATCATGCCAACCTTGATGGTCTTCATAGCGTTATGCTGCCTCCCTGACTTTTTCGGTTACGGGTAAACCTGCGCCGGAAACCATAATTGATGAAACGACTTCCAGAGCCTGGGAATGACAAAAACCATTGCTTGCCACAACTCCTCTGGGCAATATAATACCTGGACGGTTGTATCGAACTGTGTTACCAAAGCCGTCGGTGAGCCTGCCGCCGGCCTCCGACATGATCAAATCAGCCGCAGCAATGTCGTATTCGGAGAGATGTCGTGGGGCCACATGTGCGTACCACTCGGCTTCGCCCATGGCAACCTTGCAAATCATCAGGGCAGCGCTGCCGCGCCCATTCCATATCGGGGCTAACGATTTGAGTCGAGTCGTGCGGGCATCGTTGTGCAGCGCAGAACAAACCAGGCGCGCGCGCTTCCAGTCTTTCGTGGATGAAACGTGCAGCGTGCTATTGCGATTGTTGAGAACCAGGACAGCGCCTTTTCCCTTTTGTGCAACAAACAACTCATCAAAAACCGGGCGGTAAACCACCCCGATCACCGGCTGATGATTTCCTGGCGCTCCCTCGGTGTAGGCAATAGACACCGCAAAATCGGTTTCCCCGGCGACAAAATTATTCGTGCCACCTAGGGGATCCACCAAGAAAAGCGAACGCGATTTCAGCCGTCGGGCATCGTCATCGCTTTCTTCAGCGAGAACGGGCATCTCTGGGAACGCCTGGCTCAAGCGCTCTAAAATTAGAGCGTTGCTGGCGCGATCGGCGTCTGTGACGAGCTGGCCATCAACTTCGGTTGCCAGACCAGATTTGTGTAAGCCGTTGTGATAGAATTTGAGCAGGGTCTCGCCGGCTTCCTCGGCCACGTCCACCAGAGCGTTTAGAATTTTGTGATGAAAATCCATTTTCGTTTTTCCTATCAAACCAAATTAAGCACACGTGCACTCTCAAGAGCCAATCAACAAAATCAAGACAATTGGCGCGTTACTTTATAATTACGCCATTCACATCTCCAGCTACGAAGGCGAGGTCTTTTTTGCAGTAAAATTCTTGTACAGATCACAACGGTTCGGGTCACCTATTTTGTCAAATGCCAATCGCGGCGCGGAAATATTTTGAGTTGAAATGAAAGTCGGTAAACAGCTGCATGTCCGCCAAAACTCGATTAGCAGCATCTAAATCTGATTTCGTGTTCACTTCCAGAATAAGGTCATTTTCGGCGTCGAGCACGTAGAAGTCGCGGACTGCTATTGCCTCCGCAACCAAACCAAACAAGTGTTGATCGCTATCGGCGCCGTCAAAGTATTTCTGGATGCGCCCTTGCAGCCAATTGACGGTTTTGGGGCTGAACTTCGCCAGGCCGAACGCCTTGCCATCTACCCTTTTCTTGAAGCGCCTTTGCATTTTTTGGATGCGATTCCCGCCGAGAGTCACCAGCTCCATGTTGTCCGCCAGGCGGGCTTGGCGATCGAACACAATCACATTGTGCTGGCGCGTCGCTACCAAGCGCGCCACCAGTTCCGACGAAAAAATGAGATCGCAGTTAATGTGCAGGTAGGGCGCATCCCCCAAATAGTCACTCGCCAGCCAAAAAGACAGCGAGCTGCTGGAAGACCGATACATCTCATTTTCGATGATACTAACGTTCATGCGGTTAGCCCAAAACTGATGAACGTGCTGTCGGATTTTCTCGCCCTGATAACCAACCACAATGTAAATCTTGCGTATGCCGTTATCATACAAGGCCTCAAGTTGGTAGTCCAGAATGGGACGCTCGTTGACTTCCAATAGCGCTTTCGGGAGAGCACGAGTTTGATCCAATAGCCGGCTTCCAAGACCGGCGGCAAGAATAAGAGCCTGCTTAACAGGGCTGTTAGTTTTTCTCATGGCCACACCTCAATCAATTAGTCATTGCCTAAAGATTCATTCTTAATGTTTGCAACTTCAGATCGCCGGGTCAAATAGTTCTTGAATGGTCCATCTTATTTTCATAGTGAGTTTTCTCCGGCGAGGCGTCGGAAAAATCCTGGGAAACGACCTTTGGTTCTCGCCATTTGGCTGCAATTTCCGAATAGCGGGAGAGGTTGCTTTGAATCAGTTCGAAATCGGGATGAAAATCAATTTCAGCCCAGTCGTTGCGATCGCAAACATAAAAGTGAACTGGAAAGCCCTCATCGATGATATGCTGGATGGCGCTAAGCCAGAAGACATTTTTGTTGCATTCCTCACGCACCATCGTGTCCAAGACATGCTTGAGTTTGCGAGCGCCGGTTCCCGCAAAACGAATCATGCCCACTGATTCGCCGTCGGCTTTTTCAACCGCAATCTTTTTGCTGACTTGAGTAATAACATTCCCGTCCAGCTGGACTTTCATGTCATCCTGATCATAGGCATCTTTATGATCGATCACCATGACGATGTTGCCGCGCACTTCATGGCTCAACATGCCCGCCAGAATTTTGTGATGAAACACGTTGTCGCCGTTGAGGACCACGAATTTTTCCAACAGATACGGCCGGGCGAACCACAGTGAGATGAGATTGTTGGAATGGGCATAAAAAGGATTATACACCGTTCGCACCTGAAGATGGGCGGTGTTGTAGCCGCGCAGCTTGGCCTCGACCTGTTCCGCACGATATCCGAGCACTAGTACCACTTCCTTAACTTCCGGCACCTCTTTGATATTCTCCAACTGCTGCTCCAAAATGGTGACGCCGTTGCCAATCTGTAACAGCGATTTTGGAGTGTTGGAAGTTAGCGGCATTAAACGTTCCCCTTTTCCAGCAGCTAAAATGATCACTTGCATAATTCGATTCACTTTCCTCTAGTTTTTGTTTTGAATGAACAATTTTGCAATTCTGCCAAGTCTATGCAATAAGTAGTTTAGCTCAAGGAAGTAGAAATCCCTGGTTTCGCGCAGACTCTCCAGCACCCGCAGACAATCGGTAACTTTGGGATTGCCAAGCACTGGCCACCACAGCGCCTTTACCTGGGCGTTGCCATCCACTCGAATTGTGCGACGGGATTTGAAATTGACGAAGTGTTTGTACATTTGGCGGAAAATCGCCGACTGGCGGTCGTCGAGAATCTCCAGCCGCACGTCGTAACTTTCAGCGCTATGTGGGCGCGGGTAAAAACCATTGGAGTTACTGAATAACTGCACTCTACCTCCGGCTTTGTGTAAGGCCGTGGGAATCTCGCTATCCTCCGGAAGAAAAACCTCCAGACGCAATTGCGGACGGGTTGCGATCAGGGCCTTCAAAATCGGTTGATATAAGAATGAGCTGCCCAGCATAATCACTAATACGCTATTGGCCTTCAATAGAGGATTGCCCGGTTTTGCCAGGTAGCGGCGGAATTCATTCTCGATACGCGTGATCTGTAAATCGATGATGCGGCGCTCGCCCTTTTGAAATTCTTTGCGGAAGCTTTGAATCTGCGCGCGGTACTTTTTGCTCGCACCGTTAAGCGCAAGATTTTTGGTTTCGCCGGGATCTTTTTTTAAGTCATAAAATTCTTCAGCGGCGCTTTCGTGGTTCACGATGTATTTGAATTCATTGCTGCGCAGCGAAGTCATCCTCTGACTCTGCCTGGAAGAGCGGGCGTCGCTACGAACTTTACGCTTCGTCAAAAACCGCGGCTCGTTGCCATTGAGCAGCGGTAACAAGCTGTTGCCGAAAAACGGCAGCGCTTTGGGCGCCGGAGGTTTCACCTTCAAGAGATCGAGCAACGTGGGGACGATATCTTCGCTACTCACGGTGTGGCTGATTTTGCAGGGTTTGATGCCGGGATAGTGCAGCAAAAACGGCACGCGAATGTTAGCGTCGGTCAAAACCAGTTCCGGCGGCAGGCCAACTTTCTTCAAATCGCCGCCGTCGGAAATCAGGCCACGCCGCACATCCGGATAGCCGTGATCGGAGGTCAAAATGAAGATGCTCTTTTCAAAGCGGTCGCGTCGTTTGAGCTCCTGAATCAAATTTTCGATGGTGCGGTTGATATTTTGATCGCGGCCAACGTTGAACCACAAGAAGTAAAATGTCGGACTGGCTGGATCAGAATTAAGAAGATTCAACAAGGTTCTATAAACGTCGTCATCCGGCCAGCAGGTTTGAAAGTGCTTGGTCTCTTTCGGCCAAAATTTTTTATCAACCAGGTTGACCACTCCGCATAGCTTCTCACATGCCGCCCGGGCGCTTAAGATGCTGTAGTTTTTATAACCAACGGTAGCCAAAATATCCTTTAAGCACCAGAGGGTCTTGCTTTCGAATTTGAAATCAGTATTGTTCCCAGCCAGATAAGAGGCCGGGATGCTGCTCATCGCTGTACAGGCCGACAGGATCGAACTGGGCGCAGTCGCCATCATGTTTTCGAAATCGGCACACTCCTCCGCCATTTTGAACATGATGTCCAGCTTGTCGCAGTCATCCTTGCCGCTGACATAACTGCGAGCGCAGTCTACGATGATCCAGTAAATATCGGGATACGGGGGAGTCAACTTGTCAGCCTGGCTTGTTGTTTCTGAATGAGAACGTCTATGGCGTGGCCGAAGTCTGCCGGAGCGAATCCACTGATGGGAACTCGGCTGAAAGCGGCTACCTGCTGCTGGGCTCGCGAGGACTGAACTAATAAAATCAGCACCAGCGGTTTCCAGATCCTTCATTGTTCTTGCCCTTCCGAGTGTTCGAGTTGGCAAGTTGAATTCATCAAGCATTCAAGCTCGGGCGAATAGTCTCCGAAGGTTGCTTTCGCCGCATTGCGAATTCGTTTCGTCAAATCCCAAATTTCGCCTAAATGACGATTACGATTCTCGATTGCCTGCGCCCGCAGCAATTTCAGCTCTTCGGCTTTGCGAATGTATTCCTTGGCCTCCAAAATCTTGTCCAAGAACTTCCGCAGACTCAGATTCGGAACGATGAGCCTTTCACCCACCGACGACCAACCATCCTGCACCACTTCTGCTTGAGCGATGGCATCCGTTGGAAAACTCGCGGCGCGTGTTTTGTCGATTGTCTTTTTCATGAATACTCAGTTTCTCTTGGCAAAGGTTTCTTTTTATTACGAAAAACGATTTTCATGCCTACCTGAATTGTTTTCGACCAGAATTCTCTTTTATTGAATTAATTTATTAATCGGCAGAAGAAATATTTATTCGTGAGAAAGTTAATTTAAATTAACCGGTTGAATGGAGAGGTCAGCAGAGCCAAATCAAGCTCATCGGAAAGAATGACATAGCGCAATTGCCATTCCCAACCGACGGAAGCCGGAAACGAGAAATCGCCATAGGGCCGTGTAGGAAAAATCTGCTGGGTCTATTTTAGACCGAGGAGTGAGAGAATATCGATGGCTTTGCAGGTAGGTACGTTTTTGGCTTCAATAGTCACCCCGCGATTGCGGAGTATCCGGAATTGATTTAGGTCGTCATCATCGATGAATATGAAATCGGCGATCTCCCGCTTGCCCGGTTGAAAATGCATGCCACCCACCACCACTCGCGCAATCGGCAAGCCGCCATCAAGTAGGCGCACTACGGTTTTGGGAGAGTTCACCACAACGAAGACCTTTTTACTTTCCAGCGACTTTCCGTGTAGCAATTCCACTGTCTGGTTGACGCTAAAAACCAGGGTCTCATACTCAA
>DASWHH010000307.1:0-3277 GCA_036398295.1 bacterium | reverse complement strand
GGGTGGTTTCGCTGGGTCGCTCGGCGACCTGTTTACGGTCGATGCGGAGCGAGAGATATTCTTTACGATCTTCGGAAAGGACGATCGCGGAAGGCTCGCTATGGGGGTGGTAACGAATGTTGCCGTTGCCAACGTAAGCATCGAAGAAGACCTCGGCCAGGGCTTTGGAAATTTTTGGCATTTCTGCGCCACGGTAGGCCCAATAAATCGCGCTGGGTTCTTTGGCCTTGGCTTTGGCATTGGAGATGGCTATCACCGCCTCCGCCGCGGAAGTGCCGCCGCCGATCACCAGCGCCGGCCCGGTCACATAATCCGCGGGATCCGAGAGGCGATAGGCGATGCCGTCGGTATTGCCTGGTATGTCGAAGCGCCGCGGCACGCCGCGTCCCATGGCAATGACCACATGTTTGGCGGACAAAATCTCCTCAGCTTTGAGGTTATGGTTCCAGGTTTTGACTTTCCACAGGTCATGGCTACGTTCGAGGCCGGTTAGCTCAATGCCAATTTTGGCTGGCACGTTGTTTTCGAAGTAATGGTTTCTCCAGAGCTTTACCATCTCATCTTTGTCGAGGGGCGGAAAGTGCAGGAGGTTGAAGATTTTGTCGCCTTTCGGGAATTTCATTTTGTCGCCGCCGCCAAAATCCGGCAGGATGTCTTTCTCTTTGGGATAATCGCGGATACGTTTCATCAAATCGTCGAAATCAATAACCAGCGTGGAGAAACCCAGCTCTTTGGCGCGGAAGGCGCAGGCGGTGCCGCCCGGTCCGCCGCCGACAATCAGCACGTCCAGCACGTCCGGAAGCTTGGTTGTTTTTTTCAAAATCAACGCGCCGTCTTTTTGGATTCGAGATATTTCCGCCATGTTCGGTCCTTGCTTTATAAGATCAACAGAGTTGCTATCATCACAATTTTTGGGTTAAAAGTTTGCCCTCGACAGCGCCAAAACGAATGGTCGCGCCGGAGGCGACTTCGATTTCCGTCTCCGCCGTGACATCATTTACAAAAGTTTTGTTCTTGCTGCCGGCATCTTTGACAAAAACCCTGCCGTCTTTCAGGCGAATCACCGCGTGCTTTCTGGAGATCGAGGGTTCGTCGAGACAAATGTCGGACTCGTCCGTTCGGCCAACAACATTGTCACCTGGCTTCAATTCGAAGATTCTGTTGATACTAGTGATCTCAAGAAAGATGGCCGGTGGCGCTTTTGCCGGCGGTGGTTCTGCTTCCGGAATGGCTGGCGGCGCAGCAAAATCCTGATCGCGGCGAGTGCGCCCAGGGTCGCGTGCCTGTCCAAGCGCTGAGGGTGGAAGTATGACCTCTTGATCGAACATGGTTTTGCCGGCTTCTGATCCAGAAACGGGCGCCGGCGCTTCCGGAATCGGGGGTGCAACAAAGTTATCCTGATCGAAACGCGTTTTTTCCACGCTCGTCTTAATTTCTCGGGGCGATTTCGCTGCGGTTTTTTCGCCGCGGCCCTTCAAGCGCTGAAAAATGAAATCAAACTTCTGCGCAAAGGTTATGACATGCAGGTTGCCCAACTTTTCCTTGTATTTCACTGGCGTGCCATCGAGGCGCGTGCCGTTGCGACTGTGCAAGTCTTCGATAAAGAATGTACCCGCAGCATCGTCATAGTAAATCCGCGCGTGTTGCCCTGAAATAATGTCTGCATCCAGAACGCAATCGTTAGCCGGATGTTTTCCAATAATTGCTTCCTTCTTCACGATGAATTCTTTGCCGGCGAGGTGGCCGGTTTTACAAAACAGTTTGGCTTTCATGGCGCTCACCCTAAAATGAGTTAGCGGCGGACCGCAAGTGCTTGTTTGGGTGAAATTCGTGACACGTGATACACTGGTTGGAGGTTGCGCCGGGTTTGTGACAGGTCTGGCAATTGGCAATCTTCGGAATGTTGAACGTTGCCGAGCGATCGGCCATGGGCGAGCCGGGCATATCACGGGTGATCGGAATTTCTGCGTGGCAGCCAAGACAGGGCTGAATCAACAAATGCGGTTGATGGTTGAATTCCGCCCGTGTGAAAAGGCGCTGATCCTGTTGCACCGGCGCTACTCGTCCGCGGGAAACGAGGTGACACATGGCGCACCTGTTTTTTGCTGCTGAAAGTGCGGCGGTGTTTTTATGTCGAACTCCGCCCAAATCACGGGCATGACAGCTTGCGCACTGTTCTTCAAAATCGATTGCCTTGAAATGCCGGCCATCCGACCCGAGGTGATGACACGACAAGCAGGCTTTCTCGATTTCTTTGGTTTTGGAATACTCGTTGACGTGGTTGATATGGCTGAAGATCAGATTGCCGTCGTCCGGCGTTTGATTGCGGGCGAACGCAAACTCGCGATGATTGCCGTTGAATGAGATGAATTCGTGGCAGCTCTGGCAGCGCGCGTCGGGCACGTTGGTCACCTGTGCAGCCCGGCCCACATGTTCGGGATGGCAGGCGTAGCATGCAGTCTCCAGATCGCCGTATTCTTCATAAGCGAGGTTTCGCCGCCCGGCCTCCCCGGAACGGTAGATGTAGTGTGCGGAAAAATCAAAGATGCGGCCGCGATTGCCGGTGAGGTCATGACAGTCGGAGCATTTGTCACTGGTGACGTCCCCAAAGCGCTGGTGACAGGACGAGCATTTATTTTCTAAATTAGCGTGTTGAGAAGAGAGCGGGCCGCTGGAAATTAGGCTATCGTTGAAGAAAAGGGTAGACACCACGAAATAAAGCAGGAACGCCAGACACCCGAGCGCGCCAAGCGTGATCATCCGCCGCCGCGTGATGGGGTAGATGTACTTTTTTGATACCGGCAGCTTGAGTGGACTAAACGATCCCTTTTTGCGAGAATCTTCCTGGTTGTTTGGCATAACTAATTTGCCCGATATATTGTTAGAACATACTGCCCGAATACCGAATCGTAACAGCTGCCGCTGATCGTCGTGCCGTCAGCCGTGAGTGTTCCTTCGCCCTGGCCAGTCGATGGCGAATTGGTTTGGAACGAACTGACGACGCGATTTCCGGAAATGGTTCCGCTGCCTTGAGAGTAATAACCGGTATACGGATTCGACGCTGAAAAGGTAAAATTTCTGCCGTTTTGAACAATGTTGAAAGTCGTACCGGTTGCGTCCTGCCAGAGTCCGCTAATGTCCCGCTGCCGCGCTGCATCTACTTTTGGCCGATCGGATTGGCGTTCAACCGGCTGTGATTCCGTTGGCCGATTGTTTTCCAGAGTGTTCGAGGACGGGCTGTCACGCTTTTCAAGAGAGGAATTGATCTCCGGATTGA
>DASWHH010000306.1:0-3558 GCA_036398295.1 bacterium | reverse complement strand
CCGCACTTCGAGGTCAAACTCAGCATTCTTACCGAGGGTCGCGATATGCATATCAGGGTTCAACACTTCGAAATCGGTGGCGCCGTTCTGAATATCGCCGGCCTTGAACTCCCGCGGGCCTTTGAGATGCAGCATCACTTTATCCGGTTTCTTGTTGACCAACTTGAAGCGCACTTCCTTCAAATTTAAGATCATTTCCGCCACATCTTCGACCACTCCCGGTATGGTTGAGAATTCATGCAAAACATTATCAACACGAATCATTGTGATCGCTGCGCCCGGCAGTGAAGACAAAAGCACCCGCCGCATCGAATTACCGATTGTTGCGCCATACCCTCGTTCTAGCGGCTGAATAATGAACTTACCGTAGCTGCTCGAATATGTGGCTTCATCTAATTCAATGCTCTCTGGCATCTGGAAATTAGGCCAATTCATACTATCTTTTCTCTCCAAAAAAAGTTATAACAAATTACTTTGAATACAATTCAACAATTAACGACTCGTTGGCATCCAGAGGGATATCGGCTCTGCCGGGAATATTCAACAACGCCCCCTTCATGGCGGCCTTATCCAGGTCCAGCCAGGGCACAAGTTTGCCTTCACGCATGCGTTTCATGGACGCGTGAATCATTTCCATTTTCTTGCTTTTTTCCCGTACCTGTACGACATCACCGGCCTTCAACATGAAAGAGGGCACATTAACCATCCGTTCATTCACCATAAAATGGCCATGCCGCACCAACTGTCGCGCCGATTTCCGCGAAGGGGCAAACCCCAGGCGGTAAACAATGTTATCCAGGCGACGCTCGAGCAATTGCAGAAGAATCTCGCTGGTGATGCCCTTTTGCCGAATCGCCGCGTTAAAGGTGTTGCGAAACTGCTGCTCAAGCAGGCCGTAGATGCGGCGCACCTTCTGCTTCTCACGAAGCTGGACGCCATAATCCGACTGTTTGAAACGCCGGGTATTGCCGTGCTGGCCAGGAGGGTAACCTCTTTTTTCAATAGGGCACTTCGGCGAGTTACATTTCGACCCCTTCAAAAACAACTTCTGCTCTTCTCTTCTGCAGAGCTTACAAACCGGACCGATATATCTTGCCATTTACTTTTGCATCCTCCAAAGTTCTGTTACTAAACGCGCCGTCTTTTGGGTGGCCGGCAGCCGTTATGTGGAATAGGCGTGACATCTTTGATGGCGGTGATTTCCAGGCCCGCGGCCTGCAACGATCGTACGGCCGATTCCCGCCCGGCCCCCGGTCCTTTAATCAGTACCTCGACTCTCTGCAATCCCAAGGCCATCGCTTCCTTGGCAGCAGATTCTGCGGACAATTGCGCCGCGAACGGAGTACTCTTGCGCGAGCCCTTGAAGCCAATTTTGCCAGCACTGGCCCAGGAGATGACGTTACCATATTGGTCGGTCAAAGTGATGATCGTGTTGTTGAACGTCGCCTTAATGTGAGCCAGACCATTCGATTCGACTTTCTCTTTTTTCTTACTCTTGGTTTTTTTAGGAGTCGCCATTAAGATTGTTCCTTATTTGAAATACAACTGATTTTAAGCTGTCGTCGTTGTCTGCTTCTTCAAACCGACTGTCGAGCGCTTGCCGCGACGAGTACGGGCATTAGTATGCGTTCGCTGACCCCGCACCGGCAAACCCCGGCGATGCCGCAAACCGCGGTAACAACCGATATCCATCAAACGCTTGATATTCATCGTTATCTCGGTGCGGAGAGCGCCCTCGACTTTGTGATCTTTGGTGATGATGTTGCGAATTTTGGCCACATCATCGTTGCTCAAATCCTTCACGCGGGTATCCAGATTGACACCGGCCTCTTTGAGTATCTTTTTGGAATTGGCTATGCCAATTCCAAAAATGTAGGTCAATCCGACCTCGACACGCTTTTCCTTCGGTAAATCAACCCCTGCTATACGAGCCAAAGTAAGCCTCCATTAATTTTGAATGTTGCTTCCCCTACCCTTGACGTTGCTTATGGCGGGGGTTTTTACAAATGACGTAAAGGCGGCCTTTACGCCGAATAATCTTGCAGCTCTCACAGATGCGCTTTAACGAAGATCGAACTTTCATTCTAATCAACCTTATTTGTGTCGATAGACTATTCTACCACGGCTTAAATCGTACGGAGATAGCTCCAGGGTCACTTTGTCGCCTGGCAAAATCTTAATAAAGTGCATGCGCATTTTCCCCGAAATGTGAGCCAAGACTTTGTGGCCATTTTCCAACTCCACTCGAAACGTGGCATTTGGCAGGGTTTCCAAAATGGTTCCATCTACTTTGATGGCTTCTTCTTTTGCCATAGATTTACTTCACAGGCCTATCGTTAGAATATCCGGATCGCCTTCAGTGACGACGACCGTGTGCTCAAAATGGGCGGAAGGCAAACCATCTTCCGTCAACACCGTCCAATTGTCGTCTGCAGTGACAACCTCAAAATTTCCAAGGTTGACCATTGGCTCGATTGCCAGCACCATCCCCGGACGCAAACGGGGACCGCTATTGGGTAAGCCGTAGTTAGGAATTTGCGGATCCTCATGGAGCTTTCGCCCGACCCCATGTCCCACCAGATCTCTCACCACCGAGTATTTAGCACTTTCCACAACCGTTTGAACCCGATTCGAGATATTGGACAGCCGCGCGCCTGCCCTGGCTTCTTTCACGCCCTCGTTCAAGGCCTGCAAGGTAAAGCGCATGAGCTTCTTTTTTTCGGGTGAGATTTCGCCGACGGCATAAGTCTTCGCGCCGTCCCCGAAAAATCCCTCGCACTCCACGCCGATATCGACGCTCACAATCTCCCCCTCCTGCAACACTCTGCTCCCCGGGATTCCGTGGACCACCTCTTCTTCCACAGAAATACATATATTTGCCGGAAAACCGCGGTAACCCTTAAAGGCCGGTCGTGCCCCTTTTGCCTGAATGAATTTCCCAACTTCTTTATCGATGGTACTCGTTTGAACGCCAGGTTTAATCAGCTGCTCGGCAAACCTGAACGCCTCTACCACAATCTGACAGCTGTTGCGAATGAGCTCTATTTCCCGTTTACTTCGAATATGAATCATTGGCAAAGATCAAAGAATCAGAAACGCCGGCGACCCTTAATTCGTCCTCCGCCTTTCATGAACCCATCATAATGACGCATCAAAAGATGCGACTCAAGTTGCTGCAGGGTGTCAAGGGCGACGCCGACGATAATCAGCAACGATGTGCCGCCATAAAATGACGCAAAGTTGAATGACACGTTAGTGAACTTCGTGATGATGTACGGAAAAATCGCGATGATCGCCAGGCAGATAGACCCGGGCAAGGTGATGCGGGTCAAGATATTGTCGATGAACTCGGCGGTTCGTTTGCCTGGCCGGACGCCCGGGATGAAGCCCCCGTACTTTTTCATGTTGTCGGCCACATCAACCGGGTTAAAAGCAATAGCTGTATAAAAATAGGTGAAGAACACGATCAGCATACCATAAACGATCCAGTACAGAAGCGACTGAAAATCAAAGTAACGCGCCAACGAGTTCATGAAGTCGCTGTTGGGAAAAAATGTC
>DASWHH010000305.1:0-8705 GCA_036398295.1 bacterium | reverse complement strand
TGCCGAAAGAGGGTCCGCACAATATAAATGAAGCACAGGATTAAAACCGAGATAAAGACCAGTGAGGTGACAATCGAAACGCCGATCTTTTGCAGAAGATAGACATTTTGTTGGGGGAAGAATATCGCCAGTTGATTTTCCTCGGCAAAAATATCGTTGGGAAAGAGGGCGCTTTTGAACTCGCTGCGCAACAGTTGCTTCTTGTACTGCGGCTGATTAACGAACGTGACCGAATCCGGCTCGGCTGCGATAAGGATGCCGTAGGCATACCGTGCGGAGATTTCTTTTGCTTGCAGGATCTGTTGCACTAGCGAATCGAGTTGGGTGAGATTGACGCGGCGGTCGAGAGGCTCGCGTTTCAAGTCCGACAATTCCCGCATAATGCGATCGGCGAGGACCTGCTGGCCGCGCACAGCGGTGAATTTCCGTTTCGGTGTAGCGCCGCTGCTTTTTTCTACCTGAAAAGTCAACGAAGTGCTATCGGTGACAAAATTGAAGTGCAGATTGTCTCTTGGCGTGTTTGATTTCACAAAATAGATCTCGTGTCGGCCGGCCGGCTGCTGACCGTCGACCAAATTTTCCACTGCCCGGCCCAGCGAATCGAGCAATCGCAGACGCACGTATTGCGGTCTTCGCAACATGAAGGTGACCTTGCTGCTGTCGAGGTTGATCTCCGGAATAGTCGGCTCGCCGGCGTTGTGGACCCAGAGGCCGTGTAACATCGGCAAACTGTCTGGCGCGATTTTGGCCCCCGGCATCCCTTCGACAATTGTCTTTTCATCTACATTCACCTTAACGTTGAAAAACCGTTTGGCGACATCGCGGGTTTCCAACTTTTGCACGATTTCGCTGAGCGCGGCATGGACGTTTTGCCGGAAGGCGTTGCGTCTCAATTCCATGGCGTTGGCGAGCAAATAAACCTGAATGGCGATGAGGCCGATCAACGCAACCGCGGTCAGTCCGCTGATAACGGTGGCGGTTCTTTTGTGCAATCTCATGGTTACAATCTACGAAAAAAAAATCACGAAATCCTCCGATTTAACACTTTTTAACATTCTCTAACAATCTTTAACTCGGCAGCCTCAGAACAATTTTTTATCTTGAGGCGTCTTTAATTCTCAAAGAGATTCAACTCAAAAAAGGAGAAATGAGATGAAATCAGTTATGCGATTCTTGGTTGTATCGGCGATGGTGATTTCGGGAGTGTTCTCGGCAAGTGCCCAGACGTTTGTCCAGCGGTCGGTCGAGGGCGAGGGCGTGTTCATTCTGCCCGAAATACAGACCGTGCTCACCAGCGCTCGCGACACCGTGACGGTGGTCGAGGTCCTGCCAAAAGATCTGCGACCGGGGGGCTACGCAGAAGTCGAGTTGATGCAAAAGGACCAAATTCTGATGCTCAATGCCAGGCGCGTGAAATCCGTCAAAGAGTTTGAGGAGAGGTACGGCGCGGTTAAGGTTGGCGATGAGGTCAAATTGGGAATTCGTAGAAAGGCGGAACTGCTTATCGCAGCTTTCAAAAAAATCGATCCCGAAAAGATGCCGAAGGGCCGCAAGGTAATGATCTCCCTGGGCGGTGATGGCGCCGATGACATTCGTCCATGGATGGGTACCGGACTCATTCTCGGCCTCTCGGAAAAACGAATTAAAGTGATGGACAAAATCGAGGGCCACACGGAGGTTCTCGGCAGCGCCGACATTCAAAAGAATGATATCATCGAATCCATCAATGGCAAAAAACTCGAAGGGCTCGACCGGTTGTTTGAAGTTTACGACAAGCTCGCGGTGGGCGACAAAGTGGAGGTGAGCTACTCACGTGGTGATAAAAGAATGCAGCTCTCTTTTTCCAAACCCGAAGCCCGTGGTCGGATGATTCTGAGAAATAATTGAAGCGGGTCAAAAAATCATGAACAACCGTATGATTCACAAATCAATCTTTAAGCAACTCATTTTTCTATTCATGTGTGTGCTGCTTTTTCCAGCGCTTACACAATCCCAGGGCACGATGTTCAACCAGCGGGACGACGAGTACCGGCTGCTCGGACTTAAGCGCGCCAAAGCAGCCTACGAAGTGGCCGCCGCCGAGCTCGATCGCCAAAAAGCACTTCGTGAGAAAAACCTGATTTCTGACGTCGAGCTGGCGCGTGCGCGTAATTCTTTTTCTGACGCGGAAGTGAATTACCAGCAATCTTTGTTAGCGGTGCTGTTTGAGGGTCAGTACGTGGCGGTAGTCGAGGCGATTAAATATCAGCGCGAGAACGGCAGCAAACACGTGCGGGTGAAGTTGGAGAACACTTCCGGCGGCGACGCGGAATTCAAGCAACTGGTAAATGTTGACGATGAACTCTTCCGCTCGCTCCAGCCCAATGTCATCCACGATGTCTATGTCTCCCTGCTCAACGAGCAAAACGCCATCATCAGCCAACCGTATGAACAAAAGATTGAAATGCTGCGCTACGGGGATCCGGTGGTTCTGGATTTCGCGTTGCTGCAAGACCTGGATGTGGTGACGGTGAATCTCGTCTATGGCAAAGGCTCCCAGCGCGCGCCGAAAATTTATCTGCAAAAAGACGCCACCGTCAACAAAGTCGTGGTGCAGTCCGAGCAGTTTTCGCAGGAGGTGGAGTTGGGCGTCAGCGCTTCGTACGATCTCACGTTGGAGTTATTCAGCGGCGAAACCAACACTTTCAAATTAGAGGTAGTAAACCTGCCGCAGCAAATCAACCGTTATTTTGTTGATCCGACTACCAGCGCGCGCTTGAGCCAATTCAAGTTTGCGGAAAGCACCAACACCCGGCGCGCCGCGTTGCAGGTGTATTTGCCAGATCGTCCTTCGGACGAGGTGGTGATCGATCGCCCTATTCCGTTTTTTGTTTTGGTGATTCCCCGTGAACAGGCCGAGGGTTTGACCGATTTGCGCAACCATGAATGGACCCAAAAGGAAATCGACCAATTGAACCTCGGTTACGTCAAGCTCGACCTGGTACCGCGCGGTGTGGGTAAGCTGCTGGTGCGGGCGCCGCAGCTTTACTATGCCATCAAAGTCAATGAATCCGTGGAGATGAATCTCGACGTGATCAATGAAGGTACGCGGGGTTTGAACAATGTGGAAATCAAAGCGGACACGCCGCTGAATTGGAGCAAAAGCATCGAGCCATCGCTGGTGCCGCAGCTGAACATTTCAGAAGAAAGACGTATCGCTTTGAGTTTTACACCACCTCCTACTGTGGCGGTGGGACGCTACGAAGTTCGCATCCGCAGCAGCTCGCTCTCCGATGGCCAGCCCATCAATGGTGAAGATAAAATCGTGACCATCGAGATTCAGCCCGAGGCCAACATTCTGGGGACGGCGCTGATCATCCTGCTGATTGTGGGGCTGGTGCTGGGGATTGTAGTTTACGGGGTGCGGCTGTCACGGAGATGACGCATTGGCCCGGTTTCAGAAGTTAGGAGTGTTGGAGTTCTGGAGTAATGGAGTTTGGGTTAATGTAACTCAAAGCTCTGCTTTGAGAAGCAAACCAGAGGTTTGCTTTACGGTCCATAATCCACCAATCCATTAATTCGCGTCTGACGTGAAAAAGTCAACTGAATTACCTTAACCGAGGGTTATGAAAATGCATCCTGAGCCAAACGGTCACCCAATGTTGGAAGCACGCAACCTGACCAAGCGCTACGAAGACGGCGTGCTGGCGTTGGACAACGTCTCTTTCAAGATCGATAAAGGGCAGGTCTACACCATGCTCGGCGCGAACGGCGCCGGCAAAACCACCAGCATCAACATTTTTTTTAATTTCATCGAGCCTACCGCCGGCGAAGCGATCGTTGATGGGATAGTCACCCACAAAGATCCCCTGGCGGCCAAAGCCAGGCTGGCGTTCGTTTCGGAAAATGTGATGCTCTACCCCAATTTCACCGCCGTTCAAAATCTCGATTTTTTTGCACGATTAGGCGGCAAGACGCATTACACAACAAACGATTATCACGGGGTTCTGCTGCGAGTGGGGTTACAACATGAAGCACACGACAAAAAACTCAAAGGCTATTCCAAGGGCATGCGCCAGAAATGCGGCATCGCCATCGCCATTCTGAAAGATGCGCCAGCAATTCTGTTAGACGAACCGACCTCGGGCCTCGACCCGAAAGCCGGCTTCGAGTTCATCCGCTTGCTGGAATCCCTGCGCAATGAGGGCAAAGCCATTCTCATGTCCACTCATGATATCTTCCGCGCCAAAGAAGTTGCGGACGTTGTCGGCATCATGCGCAGCGGCCGACTGGTGGTGCAAAAAACCCGGCATGAGCTGGTTAACGAGAATCTCGAAGACCTGTACATGGCCTATATGGCGGGGCACGACGCATAGCGCATAGAGCATGGCGCATAGAGCATAGAGCAAGGAGCAAAGAGCAAAGAGCAAAGAGCAAGGAGCAAAGAGCAAAGAGCAAAGGGCTGTTTCGCTACGCGCTATGCTCTTTGCCCTTTGCGCTATACAGAACATAGAGGAGCATGATTTATGATCAAACTGATAATGGAAAAGGAGCTGCGCGAGATCATCGGCTCGACGAAATTTGCACTGACATTTGGTGTATGCGCGTTGTTGATTTTACTGACATTTTATGTCGGGGCGAAAAATTATCATATCAACCAGCAGCGTTATCAGGCTGCCCGCGGCGAAAACCTGCGGCAAATGGCGGGTGTCACGGACTGGCTGATGGTGCAGAGCCACCGCATCCTTTTGCCGCCACAGCCACTGGAAGCGCTGGTGACCGGCATCGCCAACGACATTGGGCGCACCATCGACGTGGCGGGTCGCGGCGCAGAAACCGCCAACGACAGCCGTTTCGGGGACGATCCTATTTATGCGGTCTTTCGATTTCTCGATCTGGATTTCGTTTTTCAAATCGTGCTTTCGTTGTTTGCGATTCTGTTCGGATACGACGCTATCAACGGCGAGAAAGAACGCGGCACTCTCCGGCTTGCCTTCGCCAACTCGGTGCCACGTGCCCATTATATTTTCGGCAAGCTGATTGGGTCGTATCTGGCGTTGGCGCTGCCGCTCATGCTGCCTTTGTTGATCGGTGCCTTAGTGCTGCCGTTGATGGGTGTACACCTCAGGGGTGACGAATGGCTGCGGTTTGCCTTGATTGCTTTGGTCGGGTTTTTATACTTAGGCGCGTTTCTGATGTGGACGATTTTTGTTTCGGCCTGGACAAACAAGACCGCACATTCCTTCTTGATAATGTTGGTCATGTGGATTTTTGCGGTGCTGATCATTCCGCGCACCGCGGTGCTGGTTGCCGGCCGGGCCGTCGATGTTCCCACGGTTGATGAAATTGCCTCCCAGCGCAATCGCCTGAGCGCTCAACTCTGGAGTGAAGATCGGCAAAAGATGAGCACCTTTCAACCCACGGTCAGCGGCGACCCCGACAAAATGCAGCAAGAGTTTCAGGAGTTCATGCAAGATTTATCAAAAAATCGCACCGACAAAATGCAGGAATTGACCAGCCGCCTGGAGGAAGAACGCGGGAACCGGCAAATAGAGCAGGAACGGTTGGCGTTCGGCCTGGCGAGAATCTCGCCGACAGCTGTGTTTTCGCTGGCCGCGGTTCGACTGGCGGGGACGGCGCTGGAATTGAAAGAGCACTTTGCCCGGGAGGCCGCCGGCTATGTTGCCGCCTATCGGGAATTTATCAAGGAGAAAACCGGGATGAACCTGGGCGGCGGCATGCGTATCGTCCTGCGGCGGGTAGACGATGGCGAGGAAGAAGAAAAATCCATTGATACTCGAGAACTGCCGGGCTTTGAATACTCACCGATTTCCTTGAAGGAATCTCTCAGCGGCGCCCTGGTCGATATGGGGCTGCTGACGCTCTTCAATACAATCTTCTTTGCCGGCGCCTTTGTCAGATTCTTGCGGTATGACGTTCGTTGATTCCAGCGCTTTGGCAAGGCGCATAGCGCATAGAGCACAGAGCGTGGAGCTTTTACGTTATGCACTTTGCGCTTTGCTCTATGCGCTTAGCGCACGTTTTTCACGCAACCGGGAGATCTTATCCATGTTGAAAATCTTGATTGAAAAAGAGCTGAAGGCCATTTTGCTCAGCCCGAAATTTGTGGTGACCTTCTCCGTCTGCTCGTTACTGATTTTGTTGAGCGTTTTCGTCGGCATTCAGGAGTATAAAGCAGCCGTTGCGCAGTATGATGCCGTCAACCAATTGGCTGAGCAGGAGCTGCGCGAGCAGACCTCGCTCATGGGACTCAGCACTCGGGTACACCGTCAACCTGACCCGATGCAGATTTTCGTGTCCGGCGTACACTATGATATCGGTCGCCTGAGTGCTATTCATCCTTTTCTGGCGCTGAAGCTGACCAACAGCGTCTATTCCGACGATCCGATATTTGCCGCGTTTCGATTCATCGATTTTAGCTTTATCGTACAGATCGTGCTTTCTCTGTTTGCCATTCTTTTCACCTATGACGCCATCAGCGGCGAGCGCGAAAGCGGGATGCTCAAGCTGAATTTCTCCAACGCGGTGCCGCGAGCGCGCTACGTCATCACAAAATTCGTAGGCGCCTGGTTGGGACTGGTGGTGCCACTGCTCATCCCAATACTCATGGGACTACTGCTAATAGTGATTTCCGGTGTGCCGCTCACAACCGAGCACTGGGCAAAAATTCTTTTGCTGCTGGCGGCCGCGCTGCTATTCTTCACGTTTTTCGTGGCGCTCGGGCTACTGGTTTCCGCGCTGACCCGTCACTCCTCGGTGTCTTTCCTGGTGTCACTAGTCCTTTGGGTATTTCTGGTTTTGATTGTTCCGCGCGCAGCTGTGATGGCCGCAGGACAAGTTGTGCAGGTGCCATCGATAGCAGAGATAGAGAGTCAGCAGGATGGGTTTGCCAAGGCGCTCTGGCAAAGTCACAGCGACGATCTCACCGTACGCTGGCGCCAACGCGAGGCGGAAATGGCGGGTCTATCACGGGAAGAACGGGCGGCGTACCGCGATGAACATCTCTGGGAATGGATGGAAGAGGAGGACGCTGCCCGCAAAGGGACCCAGTCAGCGATCAATGAACACTCTTTGAAATTGCAGGAGGAGTTGCGCAATCGCAAAGCTGGTCAGGAAAGGCTGGCCTTCTCGCTGTCAAGAATTTCGCCGGTGTCAGCGTTACAACTGGCAGCAATGAATGCCGCTGGCACCAACATTGATTTGAAATCCCGATATGAAGACGCGATGCAAAACTACCGCGCCCAGTTCATCGACTACCGGGAAAAGAAACAGGAGGACTCTGGCGGGCACGGTGGCCTGCGCATCGAATTTAACACGGATACCGGCTTCAAATTTGACCTTGGCCGTGACAAAGGAACCCTTAACCTTAGCGACATGCCGAAGTTTGATCCCCCAAAGTATCCAATGAGTGTTGCCGTGGAGTCGACGACCGTCGATTTGGGTTTGCTGGCTCTTTACACACTGCTGACGTTCGCTGGCGCATTTGCGGCGTTTCTGCGTTACGACCTGCGGTAAACGGAGCACAACTTCATGATTCCGGATCCAGCGTGGTCCGGAATCGAATTCCCTGTTTCCCGCCATGAAATCCATTTCCCCGCTCCAGGTGGTCGGAATTGAATACATCTCGCAAGTTTTTTGAAAAACAGTTTGCATTTATACCCCTTTGTGTATAGATTCTATAGTTACGGCACGCTATCCACATCTATTATAGTGTTAAGAAATAACCAATAAGGCAGATTTAATGGCTTTAAAGAACCTGGATCGCTTTAAGATAAAAACCGAGTTGGCGAAAAGACTTTGTTACACGATGTACGAGGCTGAGGACGAGCGCGATGGCAAACTTGTGCTTCTAAAAGTGCTTGAAGAGGCCCGTGCCAAGGACAGGCATTCGACCTTACATTTTCTGAACGGCGCCCGGGTCGCAAGCTTGCTGGACAATCCCAACATCTGCAAAATTTATCACTTCGGCGGCGATTTGGGGCGCTATTTTATCGCATCCGAGCCTGTCGAGTACCAGCCTTTCCGCTCGATAATTAAAGCTGATTTTGCGCTCTCATTTGAAGACTTGATCGAGATGTTCATGCGCATCGGCCGGGCGTTGCGTTATGCCCATTTGCAGGGCGCCATCCACGGACTTTTGAATCCTGACTCTATTTTCATCAATTCCAGTGGCGATATCAAGATCGATGACTTTGGGTTCAACTGGTATATTCCGCAAATCTTTCAGCGCACAGACAAAGAAGCGCTGCAGTTTGTCTGCTACACCTCGCCCGAGCTTTTTCAGGAGGGCCAGTATGATGGCAGAGTAGACATCTACTCCTTAGGAATCATCCTCCACAACCTGATAAACGGCGCGCCGCCGTTCAACGGCGGCACCTTGTCGCGGCTGCAAAAGAGCCACTTGAGCAACGAGCTCCCACCCCTCAATCTCACAGAAAAGGGGCTGCCGCAGGAACTGGAGAACATTGTGCAAAGGGCGATTAGCCTGAGGGATGGTATCCGATTCCTCAATTTCAAAGATTTTCTCGATTCGATGGAACTGTTGCGGCGAGGCCATCTGGAGTTGGCTGATGCGCCTCTCGAACCTACAGCGGCTGAACAACTGGTTCTTCAGAAACATTTTGAAGATGGGGAATATAAGATCGACTACAGCAGCAAAAACCGCCGCGCTTTTTCGATCAGCCCCAAAAAACTGGCGGCAACTG
>DASWHH010000304.1:0-3155 GCA_036398295.1 bacterium | reverse complement strand
TAACGCTTCCTAAACCACTGAGGTTTAGGAAACGTCGTCCTAAATTTGGGCGCAGTTCAAAGGATGAAAATATGAGAAAGTTATTGCTTGCAATTTTTCAGATTGCCGCGGGTTTCTTAGTTGTTGACAAAACCTTTGCTCAAGCGGATCAATTTGATCTGAGTCCACCGGGGAATTTGGAAGCGAAGAGTCCGGGGGACACGGTGGTGGTTCCACTTACTTTGAGCAATACCGCCGGTGTTCCCATTGATGCGTTTGGCTTGAGCTTTTTCTACCCAAACGACAAACTGGTATTTTTGACGGTAGCGGATAGTGGTACACTCAGTGAAGACTGGCTTTTTGTTGGCGGCCAGGAAAATGCCGCTGGTAAAATCACCATTGGCGGCGCTAATACCACGCCCACGACTGCTTCCGGTGTCTTAATTAAAGTCATGTTTAAAACAACTGGTACGCCAGGTACCGACTCCCTTCGACTAAGGGAATTCGTGAGCGACATCCGCACGGCCACCACCACCGATGGCGCTCTTAACCCGCTCCCTGCCGATGTGCGGTCGCCGCTGCTGTCTCCGCTCGGGTTCACCCTGTTTCAAAACTATCCCAATCCCTTTAATCCGGAAACCCGCATTCGCTTTGATGTTCCCGATGTGTTAGGAGGGAAGCTTCGCGTGCAACTTTCGGTGTACAACCTGTCCGGACAATTGGTGCGGACGCTGGTCGACGATGACCGCGCGCCGGGCTTACATGAAGTCGATTGGGATGGGCGCAACCATGAAGGGATGGTGCTGCCATCGGGCGTCTACTTTTATACGGTGCGCGCCGGCCAATTTCAAGAAACAAAGAAGATGAGCTTTGTGAGATAGGAATTTGTAGGAGCACGGTCACCGTGCTCCTACGGCTCTCAAATAAAGAAATCTCGCAGCTTTTTTACCTGCCCCCGGCTCAACGCCAATTCCGTCCCGTCCTTCAAAATCACCTGATAGCTGCCATCGCCGATGGGTCGTAATTCTTTGATGCGATCCAGGTTCACAATAGTTGATCGGTGGATTCGCAAGAACATCTTTTCATCCAAACGTGACTCCAACTCCTGCATCCGCATATTGACGAGATGCATCGCCCGTCCAACATGCAAACCAACATAGTCATCCATCGCTTCCATCCAGTCGATGGTCTGCAGGTGTATGGGCCGTATGCAGCCCCTTTCTTTGATCCAGCATGATTCAATGTGTTCGAAAGGTGCCAGGCACTTCTGAAGTGCCTGGCACGTGCAACCCAGCCTCTCTACTTTTTTGCCACCTTTTCCTGCAGCCGAGTTTGCAGCGTTTTTGCATAGGCGAACTCGGGGTCGATTTTCACCGCTTCGTCAAGGGATTGTTTTGCGAGATCAAGTTGATCGGTTTCCATGTACATTCTTGCCAGCCAGAGGTGCGCTTCGTTATGGCCCCAGTCGGGAAGACGCTTGTCGACTAACTTTTCGTTTTTGAACAACTCCGCGGCCCGTTTCATTTCTGCGATCGCGCGGGTTTTGCTACCGCCGTATTCCTCCGGAGTGAAATAGGCCGTCATGGCGGAGAACAGCGCCACACGAGGATTATCCTTCCCGTATCGTACGGCGTCAGTAATTGCCGTGCCGGCCTCGGGGCCAAGGGTCATGCCCAACTGCGGGTCGGCGCTGATTTTCAGTCCCAGCAGGGATGAAAGCAGCGCCTGGCCATCTGCGAACTGTTCATTTTTTTCCAGGCAGGAATAGAGGTTGCTGATGCCATCATCGATATGTTTAATCTGTAGCTCGGATTTTTCTTGTGAGCGGTAGAGGATGGCAAGCCGATAATCGGTGTAGCCGATAAAGTATTGCGTCAGGAATTGTTGTTCCTTATTGGGAAGAAGCTTTTCGAAGTGGGCACGGGCGTCCAGCAGGGTTTTCTCGTCGAATTTGCGCACGCCTTCGGCGAGCATTTTTTTGCCTTTGATGATTTGCTCATCGACGCTGTCTGCGGCAACGGCGAGCGTGCTCAACATCAGCAAAGAAAAAAACACAGCGCGTTTTTGCATGGGAACCTCCTTGGTTAAAGATTCGTTCGGGGAAATCATGGGCGAATATACAGGATTGCTGCCAGCAGGTTCAATTGAAATCGGCGAATGGCAAGCAGCGGTCGGTGAATTGCGGATTTTTGCAACAAAAATGCTTTGAAATTATTTAATGCGTGTTTATTTTGGCTTCTTCTGAGAATCCAATGGCTGATCTTAATTATTTTTCTATCGAATTTGAAGCCGGGGCCGAGCTGACTGTAAAGGGGTCCAAGTTCATCGCTCACGCGGCGCCGGCCAGCGACATCGGTGGTGCGGAAACCTTTATCGCCGAAACTTCCCGGACCTTTCACGACGCCACCCACAATTGCTTTGCCTATAAGATTGGCGTAGGTGACGCCGCGCTCTTTCGCTTCAGCGACGCCGGCGAGCCTTCGGGCACTGCCGGCCGGCCGATTTTGCAGGCTATCGAAGCCAAAAAGCTTACGAATGTTGCGTTGGTGGTCACCCGTTATTTTGGCGGCACGAAACTGGGAACGGGAGGCCTGGTACGCGCATACCATGCCGCGGCGCTGGCGGCGCTGAATCACGCCACGCTGGTTCCTTACTTTTCTCAAATCAGGCTGCGGCTAAGTTTCCCTTTTCAATTCACCAACACCGTCCATCTGTTTCTCAACAAATTTCAGGGTCAGGTTGTCGAGAGTCATTTTGCAGAACGTACCGAATATGTAATCCAGCTCAGATCGATGGATGCCGGGGCCTTCGGCAAAGAGCTGCGTGACGCCAGCAGCGGACGCGTTGGCATAGAAATTTTGGCTTAGTACTGGAGTTGACGGAAAGCCGTAGGCAGTTGACAGTAGGCAGTTGGCAATTGTCAACCCTAACCTATGGTTGCAAACTGCCTACCATTGTATTCAAAATATACTTGTTTCCCCGGCGCTAAATTTCTAAATTGTTTTTAAGCTAATATGTGTCAGCTCGTGAAATTTGTGGTTAACTCTTTCCATGCAAATCACTGAAATTTACCATTCCATTCAAGGCGAATCCACTTTTGCCGGCTTGCCGTGCGTGTTTGTACGCACCACCGGCTGCAATTTGCGCTGCGTGTGGTGCGACACCGAGTACGCCTT
>DASWHH010000303.1:0-4669 GCA_036398295.1 bacterium | reverse complement strand
CCGGTGCCGGTCTCGCCTTGAATCAGCACCGCAGCATCCGTCTCCGACACCCGCGCAATTAACTTGAAGACGGCCTGCATGTTCGCACTCTTGCCGATGATGTTACCGAATGTGTATTTTTCTGCAAGCTCTTCCCGCAGCCGATGGAGTTCCTGGTAATTTCGTTTTTTTTCGATGACGCGTTTGATTTTCAAAAGCAGCTCGTCACTGCTGCAGGGCTTGGTCAAATAATCCTCGGCGCCGGCTTTCATGGCCTCAACTGCGGAGTTGACGCTGGCGAAACCAGTGATCATCACCACCGGGGTTTCCGGCGTCCAGCTTTTCACGAAATTCAAGAACGCCAGGCCGTTCTTGCCCGCCATCACCAGGTCGGTTAGAATCAGATCATATTCGTGTTCACGCAACACCTCTTCTGCGGTCTCTGCCGAGGCTGCGACTTCCACGTCGTACCCGTTGTCTTGCAGTAGCGATCGGGTGATGGTTTGAAAGGTTGGATCGTCATCTACAACTAAGATTTTTTCTGAAATCGACATGTTTGATAATCAACTGATTGGTAACTGGACTGTGAACCGGGAGCCTTTGTTGACTTCACTTGCCACCAGAATGTTTCCGCCCAGGCTGCGAACGATACCGTAGCTCACGGTCAACCCCAGCCCGACCCCGCTCGCTCTGGCCTTGGTGGTAAAAAATGCATCGAAGATTTTGTTGACGTACTGCGGGGCAATGCCGCACCCGGTGTCTTCAAACACGATAGAAAGGTTCCGGCTGTCTTTGCAGGTTGCGACCTTGAGGCTACCACCATTCGGCATGGCATCCAAAGCATTGAGCAGCAAGTTGAGAAAAACTTGCTTGAGCTGATCCGCGGTGGTGCTGAGGTCGATGACGTCGTTGTTGAGAGCGTGGCTGATAGCAATGCCTTTATCTTTTATTGCCCGCTCTGAAGTCTTGAGGACCTCCTGAATGACCCGCCCAACATCTATTTTCTGCCTCGGGTTCACCTGTGGCCGGTAAAAATCCAGCATCTGGCGAATGAGCTTCCCCATGCGCAGAACCTCTTCGTAGGCGAGATCGATGAACTCCCGACTCTTGTTGCTTTTGGCAATCTTGCGCTGCGCCGCTTCCAGGCAGCTTTGAATATTGTGAATGGGATTGTTCAATTCGTGCGAAAGCTGGGCAGTGATTTTGCCGGTCGTCGCCAGCTTTTCGGAACGGACCAGTTCTTCCTGAGTGGCCTCCACCTTTCTCAGGGCGTCCTCCAACTCCAGGTTCTGCTGCTTGAGCTGCGCCATCTTCTGTTGCAGCGCCTGGCGCATTTCATCGAACTTGCGCGCCAGGTGTCCCAGCTCGTCGCGGGAGCGCACCGCGATGAGATGAGCATAGTTGCCGGCCGTGACCGCGTCCGTCGCCTTCACCAGCTTTTGTACCGGCTCGATGATGCGCAACGAAATGAAGCGGCTGATCAGCAGCGCGGCCAGAATGGCGGCCCCACCCACCAGGGTCATGGTCTCTTGAATGGGATCCATGATCGGCTTGAAGGCGCGATCGACGGATTGCAGTAACAGGAAATTTCTCTCGTCGCCGGCAAACTCGGCCAGAAACTCTTCATTACTAATTTCCAGCTCGAAGCGGCTGTGGACGCCATCCTGATCCTTTTTTCCGTTCTCAAGAATTCCCGCGGCGCTAAACGCGGGGTTGGTGGATACGACAATACGCTGGTCGTGATAAAATGCCACCTCGCAATCGACCAAATCCTTCAAACCCTGGAGATAGTTGTCATCGATGACTTTTCCTAAAATGACCCGGCCCAAAACGTAGACGCCGGTAATTTCATCGAGGGCGAGGATGGGGACGGCAACGGCGCGATAAAACGTTGAACCTATGTACAACAAACCGACATCTCCGTCCGGCGCCCTTCTCAGAATCAACATAGAATCGGGGTGAAAGGTCAGGGCCTCTTTGTTTTTAAAACCAAATTGCGCGAAAATATCATTTTGATCATCACTGATGATCAAAATGTCGCTGCCAACGGTGGCAAAGAACTCCTCGGCTACGCGCTGCACGGTGGTGGAATCGCCGGTGTCAACCGCCGCCTTCAGGTGCGGCGCCTGCGACGTCACCAGCGCGCGTTCAAGTAGCAATTGCCACTCGCGGCCCTGCAATTCCGTGAAAATGCGGCGCGATTTGTCCAGCTCGCTGGAAACGCTGGCCAACACCTGACGATGTACCACCTGGTTGACGACAATCAATGCGGTCAAGATCACGGCCAGAATCATGACCGTCACCGGAATTACAACCTTGATTTTTAGACTGACCTGGCGCATTTATTGGATTACCGGTTGTATTCCATGCTGATTGCGGCAGCCAAGCGCATCGAGCAGAGCGCATAGAGGTTTAACGCTTTGCACTTTGCGCCAGCGCTATGCTTAGGTTTACCAGAATGGAAATTGACCAACGTCACAATGTGAATGACTCGGTTTAGAAAAACACAACCGTTTGCATTGCAAAGAGATTATCACCGGGATCGCCGACAATGACATCATGGGTGCGGTTAATCTGGCCGGCGGCTTTGATCAATGCATGGCGGTTGATGCGGAAACCTACGCCAAATTCCCACTGATGAATGTCGTACTCCCAAGGTTCAGACAGCCTGGTGTCTGCATCGACATCTTGCGGATCGTCGACGTTGGTGAACGCCATCAGGCTGAAACGTCCGGCCACAAAAAAGCGGGTAAAACAGGTGTATTTGCCTTCGAGGTAGAAAGCACGGGCGTCGAGATTATTTGCAATAAGCGGGGACTTCCAGCGGTTCAAGATAAACTCGGAAAAAAATTGCAGGTGGCCGATGCTGTAACTGAGATCAAAACCCAAAACCGTCTGCCGGAAATCCTCGGCGGTCTTGCCCAACGGCTCCACTTCCGAATTTATAGTACTTTTATCCAAATATGCACCCCAGAAAATCGATGAGCCCACGTCCAGGCCAACGATGGGTGAAAACACGGCGCGGCCATGCAGCTGCACCCCGTTGCTGTTGTTAACGTCGGCCGGGTTGGACAGCGCGCCGTTGGTGACGCCACCATAATAACGCAATTGCCCGATAACGCCGAACAGTTGCGCGCCAGTGAGATACACCTCCCGCGAGACAATTCGCAGCCCGTTTCCAGGCTCGGGAACGTTCCAAAGAACCTTTGATAACGCACCCGAATCGGTTGCAGATCCGGCGCTATAGTCGATTCTGCCGCCGTGGCCGCGCGCCCGTAACAAATCGCTGGTGTTCACTGGCAGGTCAAATGCGCTCAACGCGGTGGTGTATTCATACATCAGGGGGAAACTGATGAGGGGATTTTCTGAGGCCCATCGTCGTCCCAGGAAGGAGCCAAACGGCGCCAGGAATTTTCCGACTTCGAAGTTGAGGTACTTCATGCGCGCCGGTTGATAAATGGCGGACAGTCCGTAATTGACAAACGAAAGTCCGCGCACCGTTTGAATTTCCGCAAACAAAGAAATCGACTCGTTGATTTCGGCGCCTAAAAGCAGCACCCAATCGTTATTAAACGAGCCATCGCCGTCGTTGACGACCAGTGGCGAAGTTCCGGACTGGCTGTTCCTATAGGTCAGGGCGAGGATTGAACCGATTTCGATTTTGGGGAACTGTTGTGCCGCAACGGGACCGCTGACGATCAGACAACACAGAAGCCAGAAGAAACGTCTTTTCATAAATGATTACCGCCTTTAGAAATTCACGGGAAAACAAATTCGGCTTTAGCCGGTTCGGTGTTGGTTACCACAATGACTGCCGATTTTTCCGGCCAGCGGCCGTACCAGGCTTTGAGGGTGTAGGTCCCCGGCGGCACACCCCTGATACTGAAATTGCCCTGGTCATCCGTGGTCGCAAAATAGGGATTCATCAAGACCAGTATAAACGCATTCATGTGGGTGTGAATATCGCAATAGATTTTGACCACACCCGGTTTATCGAATTTGACGCTACGGGACTGGCCCTTGGCATAGCGCCCGAGATCAAAACTCTTTGCAGGAGAGTAAGAGAACACATTATGATAGACATCATCGCTGTTCAGAAATTTCACCGTGGTGCCGACGAGAATAGGCAGCACGTGAGGCACGAAATTCTCATGGGTTTGGTCGAGAATGGCGACCCGGTTGTCGGTGCTTTCACGGTTCCAGGGCAAGGCTTCGATATAAATCACCACCGCCGGCCGCTGCTCGTGGTTTTGACGATCGTCATAGCGCTGCGTGTTTTTGGTCACGTATTTCTGAATCAACGACCGGCTGACAATTTTTGAGTTTTCGTCCGGAGGTCGTTTGATGATGACTTTTCCATGAACCTCGCCGGCAAACGAAGGACGCACGGGTAACACGAGGACCATGATAAGTAATAGTCGCAGAGCCACTGGCAAAGTAGCAAGAAGCTGGGATCGAGAACTAACTACAATTTTTGTTCCAGGCTGGGTAGCCACAGTTTGCCTGCTTTCAATAAGCGTAGTACACTGCCAACATCGGACGTTGTTCATGAACAAATGCTCTGAGTGCAATTCTGATTTTAACAAAAATTGCATAAAATGCAACTGGTAAGATTCAGCAATTCGCGCAGTCGTCTTGGAGGGAGTTCGCCTGACTCATTCACCGCAGAGAACTCAGCGCAGCTGTAGCC
>DASWHH010000302.1:0-6659 GCA_036398295.1 bacterium | reverse complement strand
CTGGGTTTACAAACCCTGCTGATGTTCGATACGCGGAATTCGAAAGACGAAAATCGCACCTCGAAACTGGTGGTGCGCTACATTTACATTTTTGTTGCCGTTGGTGCCCTCATCGCGCTCTTCCTGCTTTTCGGAAAGAGTATCTATCTGAGCTGGATTGCCGATACGCAGAGACCGCTATCCGCAACTGCCCGGGAGACAGCATATCACGCGGCGGCGTTGGATGCCCTCAAAATGCTGCTGATCATGGCAGCCGGCAGCTTTCTTATTTTACAATATTTGAAGAATAAGATTAGGGGAAACGCACTGGTGGGCGCATTGATCGCTTTGCTAGTGGTCGATCTCTGGTTCGTGGACTTCAAGCTCAACAATCCCCATCCCCGCAGCGACCGCAGTGAGTATTTTGCCGAAACGCCCGCCGTTAGATTTCTCAAATCGCAGCAAGGGACTGAGCCATTCCGCATTTTCCCCGCCTACGATGATAAACCCGAAAACTGGTATCAGTACCACCTCATTCAAAACATTCGCGGCTACCACGCTGCCAAGCTAAAAATCTACCAGGAGTTCATTGAAGAAACCGGTTTCGATGCCCGCAATCGTTACGGCTTTCCACCGCTGCTGGAAAAATACCTCCAGGTCGAGATGAGCAATGGCAAGCCAGAATTGCGCATGGTTCCGGTGGAGGAGTTGCCGGCGGCGCGGCTTCAGGCCGACAACGCGGTGATGGACATGCTCAATGTCAGGTACCTGATTTCTTATTATCCGGTCCCGGATCCCCGGTACCAAGTTGTGTTGGAAGACCGTCCTGCAGTGTTAGAAAACACCGGGGTGCCGGGACGCGCATTTTTTGTTGACGATATAAAAGTTCTGGCGGGAAAGGAAGCGTTCTTTTCCTATTTGAAGAGTGGGCAGTTCAATCCCGCCAAAGAGGCGGTGTTGGAGGAGGAACCGCCATTTCAGATCGAACCGTCGCCGGAAAATTCAGTGAGGGTTATCTCATACGACATTCATGAAATTCAACTCGAAGCGCATGTGGCCAAACCGGCCCTGCTGGTGTTGAGCGAGATTTATTATCCAGCCGGATGGAAGGCATTCGTCGACAGCAAGGAAACGAAAGTCTACAAAACCGACTACATCTTGCGCTCAATTTTTTTGCAGCCCGGTGATCACCAGATCAAGTTCGTGTTTGAATCCACAACCTTCAAACTCGGCTTGTGGATTACGTTTAGCATCCTATTTGTACTATTTGGAACTCTCGTTTACAACTGGCGATTTAGACGGCAAACCGCTGATGGCAAACATGAGTCGTGAATAAGTCTGAGCTTTTTACGTCTGCCGTTTCACTTTTCATCGCATAAGAAAATGAAGATCAATCTCTATCGACTCAAAGGCAGTTTCAAAGGACTGTTGTTTATTTTTGCGATTGCGATCGTCGTCGTTTTGTTGATTCATACCCAGCGCATCGTGCAGGCGTTACGCGCGGAGTCGCGGGATCTTATGCTGTTTTACGCGCAGCTCTACGCCTCGGTGGCCACCACCGAATCCAACTCGAGTCTGAATTTCATTTTCGATGAGATTATCATGCGCACCAACTATCCGTTCGTGCTCACCGACGCGGATGGCAACCCCAACGCCTGGAAAGGTATCGACGTGGATCCGGAAGATCGCTCGGAAGAGGCCGTCAAAAAAGTCAAAAACATTACCGCGGTGATGAAGAAGGCGGCGCAGCCCATTCCCCTTAATTACGAAAATATCGTGTTGGGCTACCTTTACTATGGCGACTCCAAGCTCATCAAAGAGCTGCAGATGCTGCCGTACATCGGCATCGCGGTGGTGGGTATGTTCATTTTGATTGGCTTTCTCGGTTTTCGCAGCATCCAGCGCAGCGAGGAGCAGTTCATCTGGGTGGGCATGTCGAAGGAGACGGCGCACCAAATCGGCACGCCACTGTCATCCATTATGGGGTGGGTGGAGATTTTGAAGACACAGATCGAAAATAAGCAGGCGTTGAAGACGGTGAGGGAAATGGAACGGGACGTAGAACGCCTGAACAAGGTGACGGCGCGCTTCTCACAAATTGGCGCTAAGGCGGATTTAAAAGAGGTGAACGTGACCACGGTCATCTCCGAGGTGGTCAAATATTTCCAGCGTCGTCTGCCGCAGTGGGGAAAGAAAGTTCGCATCGCCGAGAATTATGCCGTGAACACCAAGGTTCCTTTGAACCGCGATCTGTTTGAATGGGTTATCGAGAACTTGATCAAGAATTCGCTGGATGCCATCGAAAAAGATGCGGGACAAATCAGCATCGATCTCGGTAAACTCGAAAACGGCCGGCATGAGATTTATATTGATATTTCTGACAACGGTCGTGGCATCGAAGCCTACAAAAAGAAGGACATTTTCAAACCTGGCTTCAGCACCAAGAAGCGTGGCTGGGGTCTGGGTTTGAGTCTTGCCAAACGCATCGTCGAAGACTACCACGGCGGCAAACTGTTTGTGAAAGAAACGAAATTAGGACAGGGAACGACAATGCGGATTTTGCTGAGACAAAGTTGAATCAGAATAAAAGCCAAAGAGGAGGGCTTGCGCCTCATGTTTAGTTTTCCATTCGAGATGAGCCTGGTGATCTTGCTGGCTACAACTTCCCTGCTGCTGGCGCTGCTGACGTTTGTTTTCCTGTTGGCGAACCGCGCCCGCCGCACCATTAAGCGTTTACGGTTTCAACAAACGAGATATCTTGGCATTGGTCAACACGTCTTTCGATTTTCAATAACATTTTTTTGGATTGCTGTCTCTGCCGCGGTCTTGTTTCTGGCGGCGTTCATCCAATCCTATCGGAATTTCACGAAAGAGGAATTGGTCGCGGAGGTGCGCTGCGTGCCCGTGCAGGGAGACGGCGCCGTCACGATGCACCTCGAGTTGATACCCGTCAGCGCCGGGCAACGGCTTTCGCCCCGCGTTTTTCTGTTGAATGGTGACCAGTGGGCGCTCGAGGGCGACATTTTGAAATGGGACGATTGGTTGAACTTTGCCGGCATTCACACCATGTACAAACTCACGCGGGTTCGGGGGCGCTATGTGGATTTTGAGGACGAGATGAATCAAAAGCGTAGCGTCTTCAGTCTGGTTGAGCGTGAGGACGACCCGCGTTGGCGCTGGCTTTATAAATACGGCCACCGCTTGCGGTTCGTCGATGCGGTTTATGGCAATACCGTTTATACCTATCCGTTGCAGGACAATGCATTCGAGGTGTATGTGAGCACCTCTGGTTTTACGGTTAAAATAAAATAGACTTAGGGATGAGCTACAACATCATCGAAAGCATCGCGGGGAGGTTCGCGCCAAAAGCGCGGGAGTTGAGCCTATACAATTTTGTTGACGCGTCGTTTGCATGAGCTCTTGAGGTCAGGAAACGAAAGTAGCCCGCGCTTAGGTGGGAGCTCTGAGGGGCTACTCATTGATTCGTAGCTTGAACAAATTATTCTTACAATTTCGTCAGCAAGCTCTTCCAGCGTTCCCAGCCCTCGGTTCGCGCCTTTTTGTTGGCCTCGGTGGCGTCGGGTTGTTCGCCCGCGCGCATGAAGCCGTGGCCCGCGCCTTCGTAGATTACCGGCTCATAAATCTTGCCCGCGCCTTCCATCCATTCCGTAATTTTTGGAATAGAAGCGTTCACACGATTGTCGTTACCGCCATAGAAGCCGTACACCGGGCATCTGATGCCTGAAATGGCGGAGCTGTCGGGACCCGTGCCGTAAAACACAAACGCTGCCTTAAGGTCGGCGCGGTTGGTGGCATAGCGGAAGGTTTGTGCGCCGCCCCAGCAAAATCCGGCCACGGCCACTTTGCCGTTGGCCGCCGGCAATTTTGCGACGTACTCGAAGATAGCATTGAGGTCGGCGGTGACTTGATCCGGCGGCAGATTGTAGATAGCCTCACGGGCGGCATCGCGCGAGGCGAAGTCGATGGTGCGGCCGCCCTCAGGCGCGGCGCCCGAAAGCAGATCGGGCGCGATGGCAATGTAGCCGGCTTCCGCCAGGCCATCGGCCACGGTGCGCACCCAATCGGTCAGTCCCATGTTCTCGTGGATCACCAGTACGGCCAAAACTTTTTCGCTGACTTCGGGGAAGGTGAGGTAGGCATGAACCTCGCGCTCGCCCTGTTTAACCTTCACCCACTCGTGGTGGCGCGGCGAGGATTCGAGCCGAGCGGTTGTTTCCTGTGCGGTTGCCAAGAACGCAAACATCAGAACGAAAATTATTGACCATCCAGTTCGCATATCCCCTCCTTGATTGTTTTTAGATACCTCCACACCTATTATTCCTGAATCTCCTTCAATCACTCGTAGCGCAAGGACTCGATGACATTAGCATTGGCCGCGCGAAAAGCAGGATAGAGTCCCGCCAACACGCCAATGCTTGCGCAAATAAGAAAGCTGTTGATAATCCACAGCCACGGGAAAATCAGCTGCTCGCCGATGTTGATGCGGTTGAAGACCGTGCCGGCCAAAATGCCGAGGGCGCCACCCATGACTCCCAGCATCATGGCCTCCGTTAGAAATTGGAGAATGATATAAACGCGTTTTGCGCCGATGGCTCGCCGCACACCGATCTCGCGGGTACGCTCGGTCACCGAAACCAGCATGATATTGGCAATGCCGATTCCACCCACCACCAGGGACACCAGGGCAATGATGACGATGAAATTGGCAATCTCGGTGTTGGTTTCCTGAATGGTGGAAAGAAACAGATCCTGCCGCCGCACCTCAAAATCGTTTTCCTGGTCGGCGCGCAGACGGTGGTTGCGCCGCAAAATGGCTTCGATATCAAACAGGGCTTCATTATAATCCCTGGGAGAGCGGATTTGGGCCATGATGCTGGAAAGATGTTCAACGCCGAACATGCGTTCCTGTGCGGTGGTGAGGGGCATGAACACTTGATCGTCCGGGCTTCCCCAACCCTCGCCTTTGGTGCTTAGAAGTCCTATCACTTCGAAATGTTTGGAGTTCAGCAGAACCGTTTCGCCAATGGGCGATGCGGTGCCAAACAATTCTTTGTGAACATTGGCGCCCAAAACCACCACGCGCGCGCGTTCGTTCACCTCGGCATCGTTGAAAAATCTGCCTTCGACGGGATGGTCGTTATTAACATATTGGCGCGCCGGCAAAGTGCCGACTATCCGGGTGTTCCAGTTTTTGTCACGATATTCCGCCACGGCGCCGCCGCCGAACTCCGGTACGGTGGCGGTGATCACTTGGGAAGTTTGCTCGATTTCTTCGGCATCTTTTATCTTCAAATTCACGACGTTAGCTGAAGTAGAAACCCCGCGGGATCGTGAAAATTCCGGCCGAATGGTTAGCACGTTGGAGCCCATCGCCTGCAAACGATCGTTGATGCGCTTTTTCGTCATTTCACCCAGCGTCACCACGTATAGCACTGCGGCAATTCCAACCGCGATCCCGATTAACGTCAGGACCGATCGCAGCGGATTCGTCCTCAGGCTCTGCAACGCGACCAAGACATTTTCGATAATCAGCATGGTAAACCCCTAACTGTTATTGCTGAGGACGTTGTGGTTGAGAGGATGGTTGGGATTGCGGCTGGGACTGCTGCTGCCCACCGGTGACGCCAAAACTAGTGCGTTCGCGAATCCGTTGCTCCATGCGGTCGCTCTCGGTCTTGAGCCGTGAAGTCATAGGCACTCCGACGACATCTCCCTCCTTTAAGCCGGAGATGACTTCGGCGTCCTTGAAGCTCATCAGTCCAATCTCAATATCTTGCGGGCGAAATTCGATTCCCTGTTTCAGCAGGACCGTTCGCGCCGTCGGTTTGCCGCGGCCTTTGGGTTGCTGCAGAGCAATCGTGGGTACCAACAGCAAGCTTTCTTTATTTACAATAGAGATTTCCACATTGGCATTCATGCCAGATTTCAGCAGTCCATCACCGTTTTCGACCTCGATGATGACGTCGAACAAGGTGACATTCTGCTCAACGCGGGCTTCCGGGGCCAGACGTACGATTTTGCCTCTGAATCTTCTCTGGGGATAGGCCTCGGCGATGACGATCGCTTCCTGTCCGGGGCGAATCTTGCCGATATCGATCTCATCGATGCCGGCCTCGATGTGCACCGAGCGCATATCCGCAATGTCGGCGATCGGGGTACCGCCGCCAACGTTGTTGACGCCCGAAGCGATGATTTGCCCTTCTTCAACATATTTCTGCAAAATGATGCCGTCGATGGGCGCCTTGACAATCGACTCAGCGAAACTCTCCTGTGCGCGCTCCAAGGCGGTTTGCGCCTGCAGCAGCTTGCCCTTGGCGGTCGCCAGCGAAAGCTCGATTTGCCCGAGCTCTTCTTCCGAGACCAGTCCCTTCGCGAAAAGCTGATCGCGGCGGTCATAGGTGTGCCGCGCCTGTTTCAGTTCGGCTTCAGCGATGGCGAGGTTTGCTTGCGCTTGTTCTAGTTCCGCGCGTTCGTCTTTTTGATCGAGCCGGGAGATCAAGCTGCCTTTCTTCACGAAATCGCCCACTTCGATGGCCAACTCTTCGATGCGGCCGCTCGCCTTGGATTTTATTTCCACCCGGTCGATGGGTTTTACCGTGCCGCTGGCGGTGACAGTGATATCGAAGTCTCCGTATTGCACAGTCATCTCTTTATAAGCC
>DASWHH010000301.1:0-3643 GCA_036398295.1 bacterium | reverse complement strand
CGTTTAGGGCTTTTTTCTCTGAATCCAATAAGTTGGCTCCCTGTTCATAGTATTCTAAAGCGTCGTTCTACTCTTTCGCCAAGCCATCAAAAAAAACCTTCATAGACCTTCCCCAAGCACATCCTCTGCTGGCACCCCTTTGCTTCGGTCTCTTCTGTGGGCTTCTAACCGGGCCTGAGCCTCTTTTAACCAAACATCCTGGATATACATTCATATTTTTAACTCCGGTTTGATTAAGACAATTACCTCTGGTACCGCACCAGATACTCAATGACCACCTCAGCGCTTTTGGGAATACTCACGACGAACTCGATGGTGCGCGCGTCCTTTTTAGTGTACTCGTGGGATTTGCGCATGATTTCCCAATCCAATTGCAGATGCTCGATGACCGTCACCTCCACCGCCTCCTCTTTGTGATTGCGCAGCTTGATTTCCCAGGTTTCTTCCCAGGAATCTTTGCCGATGGCGCGGTGATCTTTTTGGGTGCGTTCGCCAACAATGTCAAACGCATTGCCCACATTAACGCGCACTTTTTCATCCTTGGGTGTGTGCTCGATAAAATCTTCGCCGATGAACACCAGCGCGGCATCGTCGTCTTTTTTGTAAAGCCGCATTTTGCCCTTCGGTAGCGGCATTCCCAGCCCGAATTCTTTTTTATTTTGAAACTCCAAATTGACTCGCACTTTCTTGGTATCGCGGGCGCCGTCATAGCTATACTTTTTCTGAACTTTTACTTGCGCCGATGGGAACAGGGAAATCTGTTTGATCTGGTTATTGGCGACAGTGGCCGGCCGCTGCAACGTGTACAAATGATATTCAAAAAACGCCTTCTCCTCAAATTGCGCCACGTCGGCGGCAGCTTGATACAGTACTTCCGCCTTGCGCAGATAGGGCCGGATGGGCTCCTGCGCGCGATGCACATCCCCCGCCACCAGCTTCAACCTGGCGTTATCGTAACTGGCGCCGGAGTGGTTGTCGATGGAAACCCAGCCGCTAAGGTCGAGGGCAGAATCATCCTTATTGGCGACGCCGACGTATTCCGCGTGCCACTGAATGCCGGTCGTCAAATAGCCGACTTCCACTTGCTGCTCACCGGCTTGCTGGCTGTTGATGGACCACACCAGCGTTGGGCGCGTGATCAAACCTTCGGGCAGTTTTGGGAAGTCCATGTTCTGGACGATGCTCATGTTGACGATTTTGATTCCACCATCGTCTACCCGGAGAATCACATCCTGTCCTGAGGCGCTCAACAGCGTTCCGGAAAAGCTTATGCCTTCCTTGGCCGCCAGTGTTATTTGCTGATCGACGTACTTTTGTAGAATCTTGGCAGAGTTGACGAGATCGTATTCATAATTCTGTTCGAGGATGGCGACTTTATCGGGCGCGGTCACCGATAAGAAATAAACTGAAGTGGGATCGATCTCGGACGCCACGTCCTGAAATTTGATTTCGCTGACGCCTTTGGCTAACTGCATCTTGCGTACATCTTTGACCAGCGCCAGGTTGTCGTTGTAAATGGTCAGTGCAACCTGCTTTTCTTGTGCAAAGGCCACAGTTGCAACAGTTAGAAAACAAAAAATCCAAATTCTCTTGCTCATAAAATGAAGAACCTTTCAATCGTTAACCGAAAGAACAGAGTCGATAAAACCATCGACGTCGGCGACCTGGTATTTGACCGAATGATACAAATCATCGATTCCGGAAACATCCGGAAAAAGCCAGCTCTCATTCCAGATTTTATCAAACAGTGCTAGTTTTATCTTTTCAGCCCCATAGAGCTGCCCTGTCTGCGGGTCTATCGCACGAACTTTGTAAAGATACAAGCCTAAATTTTGCCCCTGATAGTTTGTGCCATAAAAATCCACCATAGTATAATCCGAACCTTTTGTAAGGTGCTCCGGTGGATGGCGCCGCTCCCACTTTATTTTGCCTGACTGAGTCAACCGATTAAATTTTGAAATCGCCTCGATATATTTTTTATTTTGTTCGGCTACTTCGAAATCTCTGACTTTAGATGCTAATGATCCCATTTTATGTCCTCGTGATACTGTTTGAGTTCTTCAATATTGACTCAACTTTGCTAAGAATTAATTCGACATGTTTTCGAGGGCTTTCAAATTGACGCATTTGCTCGGACAGATCATTAGCATTTTCTTGAGCGCTTTGAGAATTTCTGGAATCCGGACCCGAAACAAAAATTGGGTTCTTAATTTTTCTTACTGTAAACAACAAGTAGATTGAAATGATGGTGCCGACAATCGAAGCAACACTCCCAACGCTACCCACCTGATCCCAGAATTCCATAGATTAGATCAAGAAGCTCCCAAGCTCTCCAAATTAGACTTCAGCTTCTCCAAATTCGTTTCAAAATCGGACTTCTTCCTTTTCTCGCGGTCAATCACTTCGTCGGGGGCTTTCTTCAGAAAATCGGTGCTGTGCAGTTTGTGATTGAGCGCTTCGAGTTGCTGCTCTAAGCGCTTGATCTCTTTCTGCAGACGCGCGCGTTCCACGTTGAAGTCAATCAGGCCTTCCAGGGGAATATAAATTTCCAGATCATTCACCACCGCCGCTGCGGACCTCGGCGGCTTCTGAGCTTGCGGTCGGCACTCCAGATTCTCGACCTTTGCCAGTTGCTCGAAGAAGGCTTTGTTATCACGGATCAGGTCGAGATTGGCGCCGTTCAGGCTGGTGACAATCACGTTGGCGGTTTTGGTGTGGGGGATATTCATCTCGCCGCGAATGTTACGAATGGCGCCGATGGCGTCTTGAATAACTTCCATATCCCGTTCCGCCACGTCAGCGATTAGCGCGCGCGCTTCGGCCGGCCATTTGGCAATCACGATGCTTTCCGAGTCGCTCGCATCGCGGACTTTCATCCAGATTTCTTCGGTGATGAAAGGAATGAACGGATGTAGCAGACGCAGAATACCTTTAACAACGAACAGCGCCACCGCCACGGCATGCTTCTTCTCGTGGAGATTTTCGGAGTCATATAGACGCGGCTTGAGCAACTCAAGATACCAATCGCAATACTCTTTCCAGAAAAAAGAATAAATGGCATCAGTGGCTTCGTGAAATTTAAACAACTCCAGTCCACGGGTGACCTTCTTTAACGTTTTCTGATAGCGGCTGAGTATCCAGCGATCCGCGAGATTGAGATCACGCGCTTTCATTTCTTTTTGCACGAATTCCAGAGTGCCGTTTTTCAAATCGGCTTCATCTAAATTCATCCACAGAAAACGGAAGGCGTTCCAAAGTTTGTTGGAAAAATTTCTTCCCAGCTCAAAATCTTTGGTGGAAAGGTTGATGTCCTGTCCTTCCGCCGACAGCAATAGCAGGGAGAAACGCACGGCGTCGGCGCTGCACTGCTGCACCATCTCCAGCGGGTCGATGCCGTTGCCGAGCGACTTGCTCATTTTGCGGCCCTGGGTGTCGCGGATGATGCCATTGAAATAGACATCGTGAAACGGAATATCACCCATCACTTCCAATCCCATCATCACCATGCGTGCCACCCAGAAAAAGATGATGTCCGGGCCGGTCACCAGAGTGTCCGTCGGGTAGAAATACTTCAGTTCCTTCGTCTGTTCCGGCCAACCCAGCGTGGCGAACGGCCAGAGCTGGGAGGAAAACCAGGTATCCA
>DASWHH010000300.1:0-2761 GCA_036398295.1 bacterium | reverse complement strand
GATGCTCCACGACCAGCGCCGTCATCCACAAAGTGAAATGATCGTCGAAGCCATAACCGAGATTTAGCAGTCCCCCGGCACCGTCGTCTAACTTTTCGCCAAAGTCATTTTCCAGCCTACCCACACCGATCGCCGCTTTGATCCCTTTGTGCGAAAACCGCGACGCCGGCTTTTGCTCCTGCGCCTGGACACTACGAAAGAAAAGTACGAGAGCCAAACTGATCATCGCGACGGTGAGATTCCTGCGCATATTTTGCCTCATGGTGTTAAGTTTTATTTCTACAACCATTGTGCCACAAAAATGTCAAGCTCAAGACGCAGCGGCTCCCGCTTTTTCATAGTGAAGATTAACCACAGGTGTAGCTTTTTCTTTGCATTTTATGGTATTTTGAATTATCATAAACCTAACATGAAACGGACTATTTTCATTGCCGGTGCGGCTTGTCTGCTGCTGGCGGCGTGCGCGAAAAAAGGCGCATACGTTAACCCGAGTTACGAAAACAAGGACATCGTGGCCACAACATTGGTTCTGGCACCCCTCACCGCCGAACCTCAAATAAACTATCCCGAAGAAATAAAGCAAGACCTGTTGCGCGATTTTCCCCAGGATCTGTATGCTGCGTTCATTCGCACCGGACTGCCGCAGTCACTCAAAACCCAATCGCAGTTCAAAGAGGCGGGATCGGACGCGTTCAAAGGGTCGCCACTCTTGCAGCCGCGCATCTTTAATTTAACCAATGACCAGTTGCTGAGCGTCAGTCTGCCGGTCGCACCCGGAATTGAATTTGATTCGCTGCGGGCGGATTTTGTACTATTTCTCGAAAACGTGACCCTCAGCCTTGGGCGGGATCGCGTCGAAGACTCCGACCCTCGCAAGACGTACAAAGTTGCCGGCGGCACCGATGAAACCGACGCCACCTTCCAGAGCGTGCGCGGCTACAGATTCAATCTTTTGCACACGAGCTATTATGTTTTTTATGACAATCACACCGGCAAAGTAGCTGCGTATGGCGTCGCGCAAACGGAAACCCCTGTAACCAATGAATCGGTTGAGTTCATCTTCAAACACAGCATGGATGACCTGGCCGGCGCCATTTTGAAAAACACCCCGTTCAATAAATGATTCCGCGCTATGGACGAATCGTTGCAAGCCACAGTTGAAAAACTCGCCATCGGCACAATCAAGCGGCACATTTTTCTTTGCTGCGACCAGACCAAGCCGAAGTGCTCGGAAAAAGAAAAAAGTCTCGAGTCGTGGGAGTACCTCAAAAGCAGACTTGATGAATTGGGCCTCAGCGGGGTGGGCGGCGTCTATCGCACCAAGGCCAACTGCCTGCGCATTTGCCACCAGGGCCCGACGGCAGTCGTGTACCCCGAAGGCGTGTGGTATCATTCATGTACGCCGGAAGTCCTGGAGCGAATCATTCAGGAGCATTTGATTGGCGGTCAACCGGTTCGCGACTATGTGATTGTCGAACATCGCTTGCAGACTGCGAATGAATATTTTTAGTTGTATCATTCTTTAGATTGTTCTATCTTAACATCATCCCCATAACTCAGCGGCCTTTTCATCGCCTGCAACGAAAGGAGAACTCCCGCCATGCGTTTACTGCTCATCAACCCTAAATTTCCGGAAAGTTTCTGGAGCTTCAAATGGGCCGTCGAAACGGTGCTGCCCAATAAACGAACCGTGATTCCACCCTTAGGACTGGCGACCCTGGCAGCATTGTGTCCGCCCGAATGGGAAGTGGAAATCGTTGATGAAAACATCGAGTCGATTCCGCTGCAGCCGCGCGCCGATCTGATCGGCATTTGCGGGATGGGGGTGCAATTCAATCGGCAAAAAGAATTGCTGACGTTTTATCGCCAGCAGGGCTATTTTGTCGCTGCCGGCGGCAGTTACGCGTCGCTATGTCCCGAGCTTTATGAATCCCTGGCCGACGCCGTGGTGTCCGGCGAGGCGGAATACATCTGGCGGGAATTCTGTGTGGATTTCCAGATGGGCAAGCCCAAACGCCTGTACTGCGAAACCGACACCGTAGGGCTCACGGATTCGCCGGTGCCGCGCTTTGAATTACTCAAGTTGGACAAATACCAGTCCGTGAGTCTGCAATTTTCACGGGGCTGTCCCTTCCAATGTGAATTCTGCGATATCATTGTAATGTTCGGCCGCAAGCCCCGCACCAAATCGCTGGCACAGGTCGGGGCAGAATTGGATCTGCTGCGCAAACTGGACGTGAAGAACGTGTTTTTCGTAGATGACAACCTGATTGGCAACAAACGTCTCGCCAAAGAATTAATGGTATTTCTCAAAGATTACCAGCAGCAGCACGATTATCGTTTTCATTTCGGCACCGAAGCCAGCCTTAACCTCGCCCATGACGATGAGCTCCTGCGCGCTTTCCGGCAGGCGAATTTTGAGTGGGTGTTCATCGGCATCGAATCGCCGGATGAGGAAAGTTTGAAAGAAACCAGGAAAATGCAAAACACCCGCCAGAATATTCTGTCATCGGTGCGCAAAATTTATGAGCACGGTATTGAAATTCTGGCCGGATTCATCATCGGGTTTGATAACGACACCAAAGATACCTTCGAGAAACAATTTCAATTCATCACCAAGTCCGGCATTCAGGCGGCGATGGTCGGGTTGTTGACGGCAGCGCCTAAAACTCCACTGTATGAGCGGCTGCAAAAAGAGGGTCGCCTCATTCCGAATGCCAACAATTCCGACAATACCAAGCTGTTCACCAACGTGATTCCG
>DASWHH010000299.1:0-9601 GCA_036398295.1 bacterium | reverse complement strand
GATCTCTCTCAGAAACACTATGAACAGGCCCTGGCCCTCAGCGAAGCCCTCGGCGCGAAACAGCTCACGGCAAATATGTTCAACAGTCTCGGCGCTGTAGAGAACACCCGCGGCCATCATATGAAAGCGATTGCGCATTATAGCCAAAGCATCCCCCTTTTTCAAAGCCTGAACGATAACTTTGGGCTGGCGCGGGTTTACCACAACATCGGCATGACCTTCGCCGACGAGGGCAACTGGGAGGAAGCCAATCGATTTTACGGACAGAGTTTACGCGTATCGGACGCTATGGGTCTTGTGCCTTTGAAATCTATTACCTTCTTGAATCGAGCCCTCACTCTTGCGCACTTGAGACGTTTCGATGATGCCCGTGAATACAATTTTAAAGCGCAGCGGTTGCTGAAGCAGCTCAAAGACGAGCTGGGACTGGCAGAATACCACAAAGTTCAGGGAATACTTGAACGAGAACAGGGAGAATGGCAGGCAGCCACAAGCCACCTCAAACTGGCTTTGAAAAAGTTCAACGAAAAGAGCAGTAAGCTCGGCCAGGCCGAGACCCAGCACGAACTGGCAAAATTAGCGGAAGCCATGGGACAGTTGCGCCAGGTAAGGGTGTGGCTGCAGCAGGCATTGCAGAGTTACCGGGACCTTGGCATCAAAAGCAAAATGACGCTGGTCGAAGAACAGCTTCGGCGTGACCAGCGGCTCGTTAAGGAAAAAGACGAGGTAGTCGCATGAACCAGGACAGCGCACTGACCATCCGAACTTCCCTGAAACGGATGGCGCAAATCATCAAGGGCCACACTATGAAATCGCACCTGGCCCAGAACCGCAGTATCTATACGGTCACTGAAACCATCCAGCGGCTGGAATCACAGGGTTTCCCCGAATATTTGATGAAGGTTCGCAATTTTGAAAGCGACTCTCTCGAAAAAGTCAGTTACTATATCGACCTTGCTCTCAAGTCGTTTCAAGGCATCAGCGAGCCGATGTTGGACAATATCCAGAATGCCAATTTCATCTTTGCTTTAAGCGAGACCTACGCCAACCTGGGGAACTATGGCGCAGCCATCACCAATTATAATCTGGCGTTTGAGTTGGCGAGCCAGCTGCAGAATCAGGTCATGCAAGGCCAGGTCTGTTACAAGATGGCGCGTATTTATTCCGAACGCGGCAATTGGCAAAAAGCGCAGGGGTTGCTCGACCAGGCCCTCGCCTTTCTGCAAAGTAGCGGCAACCATCGCGACGTAGTTCTGGCGCAAATCGAGCTGGCCAAAATCGCCTACCACAAAGGAAACTACTCCAAGGCCAAAGAGATTTTCGAGCATACCCTGGAAATGACCGGACAGGTGAGTGACATTCGCAGCCGCGCCGAGGTTAGCAACCATTTAGGCATCATTCGCCGCATGGAGGGCGACTACGAACTTGCCTATTTACACTTTCAAGAAGCACTGATTGAATTTCAAAGCGTGCAAGACCACCACGGCACAGCGGAAAGCATGAACAATCTCGGCCTCGTCCACCTTCGCCGTGGCGAGCTGGAAAAAGCCCTGGACTACTTCGAAAAGACGCTGCAACTTTGTTTGGTGGTTGGCAACTTCCCCTTGCTGGCCTTTGTGTACTCCAATAAAGCCGATTTCTATACGCATGTGGGCGATTACCTTATGGCAGCCAACATGTGCACCCAGGCGCTGGAGTACCTCGTGCGTTTGAAAAACCCATTTGGAATCGCCAAGATTAACCTGCTCATCGCTAAAATCTTTTTGAAGGCTGGAGAAATTGGCACAGCCGAAGCTTTTTACAAAGAAAGCATGAGCCTATATGAGGAATTGGGTATCCCGCTGGGTCTGGCAAACTGCTTCCAGGCTTACGCACAGCTGCTGGAACAGACCGATCGCCCGGAAGAAGCTCTGACCTATCATCATAAAGCGCGCGACATTTACCAGAAACTAAAGCTGCAACAGGCGGAGAACCGGGGCGCGAATCAAATGAAAAAAAGTCCCTCAAATGTCAGGGCTGACGATGGGGATCTGGTTACAGGCCAGACAGAACTTTAGGACGAGTTAACGGGACCATGAAACGAATTAAGCACTACCTTATTAGAGAAAAGATGGGAAGCGGTGGAATGGGTGAGGTCTATCGGGCCTACGACTCCATTCTGGAAAGGGACGTGGCAATCAAGGTGATGCACCGGCACCTCCTGGACGACTCAGGCAACGAGGCCCGCTTCCTGCGTGAAGCCCGCATCGTCGCCAGATCCGTTCATCCGAATGTGGTAACCATTCACGAGATCGGCAAGTCCCGCTCGGGCCGCTATATTGTGATGGAGCTAGTGCAGGGCAAGTCCATAACCAAAATTCTCAAAAGCGAGGGGAAACTTACGGTTGAGCGCGCCACCCGGCTGACGCAACAAATCCTCAGTGGACTACAACACGCCCACAGCCAGGAAATTTTGCACCGGGATATCAAAGGTGAAAACATATTGGTCGCTGCCGACGATCAGGTCAAAATTCTGGATTTTGGAATTGCGACCATGTCGCAGAGCCCGGGATTGACGGCCGCCGGCGATTTGTTAGGAACGTTGGAATACATGGCCCCGGAGCAGCTTCTTGGCGACACCCTCGATGCGCGCTGTGACCTTTACGCCGCTGGTGTGGTGCTCTATCATATCCTCGCCGGAAGATTGCCTTTCGCCGGCGAAACTGCAGCCGCCATTCTCTACAAGAAACTCAACGAAGACCCAGTCCCTCCCTCCCATTACAATCCGGAAATTCCGCTAGAACTTGATCAAATCGTGTTGAAGGCGATTAACAAAGATAGAAATGCACGCTGGCAGTCCGCTGATGACTTCGCGGCCGCACTAAATGTACAGCAGACTGGCTCATCAGCAATAGCTCAGACAATACCAGCAGCCATCGTTGAAACTCAACCATTTGAAGACGCCGATTCGGTAAGCAGCGTCCGTTCGATCTTCATAGGCCGCGAAAAGGAACTCAACAAACTTGTCAACACCTATTCCCAGGCCGCGCACGGACACGGAAAAACCATTATTCTGATGGGCGAAGCCGGGGTCGGCAAAAGCACCCTTGCCCAACATTTTGAGAGCTACGTCCGGCAGCAGCAGGCGTGGGTACTGAACGGTGCTTGCTTATATCAGGAGGGCATGGACGCTTACCTCCCCTTCATCGACGCCATACGCTCTTTTTTCAGCTACGACAGTCACAGCCTGCCGGAGCAGGAAAGGGCCGGCCTCAAGCAGACTATACGCCAGAAAGCGCCCTTATTGCTGGAATTTACCGAGCGCTTTACCACAACTCTTGGTTCCAAGCCGACCACCGTGGAAAACGGCGAAATTGACAACGGCAATCTCAATGAGGCCATATCAAGCCTGCTCTCTATAGTTGCGTCCCTGCGCCCAATTGTTCTGGTGATTGACGATCTGCAATGGGCGGACGAAGCCAGCCTGCGGCTCTTCCACTACCTTTCGCGCTATGTGGTGAAACATCGTATCCTGCTCATGGGTATCAGCCGGACCGACCGCTATGACCTGATGCCCAACGGCAAACCTGGTATTTTGGTGGATGTCCTCGCCCGCATCCGTCGCGAGGGTAATTTCGAGCAGATTAATCTGTCCCGTCTGCAACGAGAGGACTGTAATCAACTGGTAGATAAAACATTCGCACCGAATCTCTTCACGGATGATTTCTATGCCTCGGTATTTGTGGAGACCAGGGGGAATCCCTTCTTCCTCACCGAGACTTTGAAGCAATTACAGGAAAACGGCAGTCTCTTTTTTAAAGAGGGAACCTGGTACAACACCCGGGAAGCCCTCAAAGTGGAAATACCCAATCGCGTTGAGGACGTTTTCATTCGACGGCTCAGTGGTCTCAACAGCGAAGATCAAGAGGTTCTGCAGGTGGCGGCGGTTCAGGGTTATAAATTCGACCCATCGTTGGTTGCCAAACTATTGGACATTCCCAAAATCAGAGTTCTGAAAATTTTGCAGCGAATTGAGCAGGATATCCAGATCATTGCCAGTACGGAACACGGATTTCAGTTTGAGCATCCCATGTTGCGCGATCTTTTATATAACGACGTTCCGGTCGCCTTACGCCGCGAGTATCATTCGATGATCGCCACCGAACTCGAGGGTATTTACGGATCGGAGTTCGGAGCGCTGGCGGGCGACGTTGCCCAGCATTTCCGGCGCAGTGGCAACCACCTCAAGGCGATTCCTCTGTTGTTGCAGGCCGGAATGCGCGCTTTTGGACTCTCAGCCTACCGCGAAGCCAGCCTCTACTTTGAAGATTTGCTCGATTCCGTCGCGAGCAGCAGACAGCCGTTGCCGGAGTCCGATTCTACATTAGATATGTATTTCAGACTGGGCGTTTGTTACGAAGAATGCGGAAACCGGGAAAAAGCATTGAGCGCGTATTCTGACCTGCTGAAGTTTGCCGAAAAGGCCGGCGACATTCGCCGGCAAACCGATGCGTTACTGCGCATTGGCAGGATTCAGACCAAGTCAGGAGAATGGCGTATGGCATTGGAGCAATACGACCGCTGCTTGCAACTGGTCAGCCAGCACCATATTCCAAATGTGATCAGCCGCGTCAACAACCACATCGGCATCATACATTTTCATAAAGGCGAGTTTGACGAGGCGCTAAAATTTTTCAACAAGAGCATCGATACCGTCGATTGCGAAAAAGGCGAACTGGATCAAGCCCACGCCCTCACCAATATCGGTGTCATCGCCAACATTCGAGGCGAGCACAAAGCAGCCATGGAAAATTACCAGCGGGCACTTGAGATTTACAAGAGACAGGGCAACCGTCAACAAGATGAGGCGCGCATCCATCACAATTTGGGAATGACCTACGCCGACATGGGAGAATGTGACGCCGCACTCGGCGCGTTCACCCATTGTCTCAGGTTAGCCGACGAAGTCCAGGATCGGCAACTGCACGCCCAGACCTATCTCAACATGGGCAAAACGCTGGTGCGCCAAAACCGCCTGGATGAGGCGCAACTGTACGTTGAGAAGGCTTTAAAGATCTTCAAAATCACAGACGATAAATTGAATGTAGCAGAAGCGTATCATGTTTTCGGCCTGGTCTGGAGCGATAAGGGGGATTTAACAAGCGCGGAAAAGTACTTCAAACAAAGCATCCGTATCAACCAGCAACTGGAATACCAGGAAGGGTTAGCCGAAACTTACAAGTCATGCACCACCCTGTACTGGCGTATGGGGGACATGCGGCGCGCACAGGATTTCTTTACCAAAGCGTTGGCTACGTACAAAAGTCTCAATCTCGATGGGAAGATCAAAGAGTTAGAAGAAGAATTTGGCGAATTTACAAATACGCACATCCGGGTAATTGACACCGAAGTGGCGCCGGTGATTGGAAATTCGCAGCCCGTGGCAATTGAAAAAGTGGTTGTCGAAGGTCATTAGCAAAATTTTAGGACCGCAAAAAATGAACATATGCCCAAGATGCGGCAAGATTCACCGCCTCGAAGATCGATTCTGTGGATTTTGTGGCTGCAATCTCACCGTGGACAACGTCAGCGACTTTGTAACAAAGTTGGCTCTCAACCCCGATGATATAAAATTCGACCTCGGTGTGTTCTATTACCATGAAGGCAAATACGAGCAGGCCGCCGCGATTTTTCAAGCCCTGCTCAATCACAAACCCGATCACGAAGCCGCCAACGAGATGCGCGCCAAGACGCAGGCCGCGCTGGATAACCGGTAGGCCTAATGGAAGTCAAAATCTGCGCCTCGTGCCGCCATGAGAACAATCGGGAGAATTATTTCTGCACCTATTGTGGCTCTAAATTAGTTCCGGACGAACAGATTCGCTCCCGGCTGTGTATTGTTCACGGAGAACCCAAGGGCGCGAATTTTCTCATTCGCAAGGGACGCAACACCATCGGTCATGATTCCAGCAACCTCATTGTGCTGGGCGATGAGCAGATCTCCAACAAACATGCCGCGCTCATTTTCGATAACGACAGCTTCTGGATCGAAGACCGCAACAGCAAGAATGGAATTTATGTGAACGGCAAACGCGTTGTCAGGCGCGAGCGCCTCACCAACGGCTGCATAATCAAACTGGGTGCCACCCTGCTACGATTTGACAACAAAGATAAAGCGTAATCCGTAACGCAAACCTCCGGTTTGCATTTTCAAAGCAGAGCTTTGAGTTACATTCTAAACTCCAACGAGCCAACCCATGAAAAAAATCCGTCAATTCTTCCTTATTTTTAGCATTGGACTTTTGTTTAGCGCTGCACAATTGGCCGAAGCGTCAACGCCGACTTACGGCGGCACGCTGATTATCGGCGTCAACGGCGACCTCGATACCTTCAATCCGCTGTTCAGCGAATCCTCGCTGTCGCAGGAAATCAATCATCTGGTCTTGCTCGGCCTGGCCGACCTCGATGAAAAATCTGATTTCACTCCGGAGTTAGCCTCTTCGTGGGAACGCTCCAACGACAATCTCCAACTGACTTACCATCTCCGCAAAGACGCGGTCTGGTCGGATGGTGTCCCCATCACCGCCGAAGACGTAAAATTCACCTTCGAGCTATTGATGGATACCACCGTCGCCAGTCCGCGCCAGGGCGTGACGGAATACATCAAACGCGTTGTGGTTAGCGATCCCCACACCGTGACCTTTGAATTTACCGAAGCCTATCCCGACCAGATTTTCGATACGGCCTGGGAGATTTTGCCCAAGCATGTTTTGGCCAACGCCGACCGCAAAACCCTTCGCAGCCACGAATTTGGCAGAAAGCCCATTTCGTCCGGTCCGTTTATTTTGAAAAAGTGGGTGAGCCAGCAGTATATCGAGCTGGCGCCCAACGAGCGCTATTTCGGCGGGCGACCCTACCTCGATCGGGTTATCTTCAAAGTCGTGCCGGATCAAACGAACCTGCTGATGCAATTACAAACCGGCGAAGTCGATATGATGGTGGGCGTGCCGCCCGCGGAAGTCGAATCGTTGCGAAAAACCAATCCCAATCTCGGCATCTACCCGGTGAGTGGTCGAGTCTACAATTACATTGGATATAATCTGAAAAGTCCTCTCTTTGCCGACACGCAAGTGCGTCAAGCACTGACGATCGCCATCGACCGCAAAGGCATCATTCAGGCGCTGCTTTACGGATTCGGTACGCCCTGCCGCGGCCCGCTCCCTCCGATGGTGTCGTGGGCTTACAGCGAGGATGTTCAGGAGTTCGAATACAATCCCAAGAAGGCGCGCGCGGCACTGGCCCAACAGGGCTGGGTCGATCGCGATGCCGACGGCTGGTTAGACAAAGATGGCCGCCGTTTTGAATTCACACTCAAAACCGCCGCCGGCAATCAGCTGCGCTCCGATGTCGCGGTCATCGTGCAGGAGCAGCTGCGGCAGATTGGTATCAAGGTGCAGGTTGAAACGGTCGAGTGGGCGACGATGATCGGTGAATTGCGCGATGGCAAGTTTGAGGCTTGCATGGGCGGGTGGAGCATGTCGTTCAACATCGATCTCACGCCGATCTTTCATTCCGAGTCGGTGGAAATGTTCAATTATGTCGGATATGCCAACCGGCAGGTGGACGGACTCATCGAAAAAGGCCGCGAGGAAATGAATCGGGCCGTGGCCGGACCGATTTGGAAAGAAACCCAGCAGTTGATTTACGCGGATCAGCCCTACACCTTTCTGTTCTGGGTCGACAAAATCGTTGCCATAAACAAGTCGATCAAGAACGCCACGCCGATCCCGCTGAGCTCGGTTTACGGGCTGGAAGGGTGGTATCGGGCAAAGCCATAGCGCCCGCGAGGTTGGAGTGGTGGAGTGGTGGAGTACTGGAGTGCTGATTGCTGGAGTTGGATTGGTGGAATCCTGGATTATTGGATTGATGGATACAACATTTCACGTCTCGCATTTCACGTCCCACGAATCATTACTCCATCACTCCAGTACTCCATTAATCCACATTCCAACGAGCACGTTTACGCTCCTAATGACCTTCTTCTTCAGTCGCACATGAACTCAATGAACCCACCAAATGATGCTCTGCTTCGCGTTCGCAATCTCTGCGTTCATGTTCAATCTTCCAGCCAATCCGTATTTTCAGTTCAAGACGTTTTCTTCGATATTCATCCAGCAGAAACCGTCGCGCTGGTGGGCGAATCCGGTTCCGGCAAAACCCTGACCGCCCTGGCGCTGCTTGGCCTGCTGCCGAACGCTGCGCATCAAACGGCTGGTGAGATTCTGTTTAAAGGAAAACAACTTCCGTCGGCGCGTTTGCGTGGCCGGCACGTGGCGATGATCTTTCAAAATCCATCCGCCGCGCTCAACCCGGTGATTCGGGTCGGCCATCAAATTGAAGACGTCATCCGTACTCATCTCAGACTCTCGGCCAAGCAAGCAAAAGGGGAAACGCTGAATTTGCTGAAACTGGCCGGCCTCATCGACGGCGGCTGGGTCTATCGCGCCTATCCCCACCAGCTCAGCGGCGGCATGGCCCAGCGCGTGATGATTGCGATGGCGTTGAGCTGCAAACCCGACCTCATCATCGCCGACGAGCCCACCACCGCCCTGGATGTCATCACTCAAAATCAAATACTCGCGCAGATTCGCGCCTTGCAGGCCGAACACGGTTTTGCCCTCCTGCTCATCAGTCACGATATGAACGTGGTGGCACGGCTGGCCGATACGATCGTGGTCATGCGCGCCGGACGGATGGTGGAATCCGGCCCGGCCCAGCAACTACTCCATGACCCTCAGCATACGTACACCCGAACCCTGTTGAATGCGACCACCGGCATTCCAAACCTGGCGTCGCCTCTTGCCCATGTCTGAAATTAGAAGCTTTGACGATAAGTCGGTATCCGAAGATTCCAAAACCCTCTTAAAAATTGTCGCATTGACCAAAACTTTTGCGAACGGGCGGGCGCGGTCCAAAACAGTTGTGGATAACATCTCGTTGGATATCAAGCGGGGCGAGTGCCTGGCGCTGGTGGGAGAATCCGGCAGCGGCAAAACCACTTTCGCGCGCTGCTTGCTGCGGTTGCTGCCCGCCACCTCGGGCGAGGTCATTTACGATGACATCAACTTGCTGGGGTTGCCGGAGCGTGCCTTTCGCCATTACCGGCCGAGATTTCAGATGGTGTTTCAGCACGCCGGCCAGGCTTTGAATCCTCGCCACCGGGTGCGGACGGCGCTCGCCGAAGCGTTATCGATGGGACAGGATCAAACCAATAATTGGACTTCGGATCAAATCGTAGAATTGCTCTACGTCGTGGGACTGTCGCCGGAAATGGCGACGCGCTTTCCCCACGAATTGAGCGGGGGGCAGCAGCAGCGGGTCGGCCTTGCTCGCGCCCTCGCCACCAATCCGCAGCTGCTGGTCGCGGACGAACCCACGTCCAGCCTCGACGCTGCTTTGCGGCGGCAGATTCTGCAATTGTTTCGAAGACTACAGCAGCAACGGGGACTCACCCTGTTGCTGATCTCGCACGACCTGGCGTTGACCCATGAAATCGCTGACCGGGTAGCCGTGCTATACCGTGGAAAGTTAGTGGAATTGGCCCCAACCAGTCGCTTTATGA
>DASWHH010000298.1:0-4724 GCA_036398295.1 bacterium | reverse complement strand
TGCCGCGATAGATCTTTCCGGCTTCCGGTTCCTCGACCAAAGCCATAATCATCGCCTTGGCCTTTTCGGATTTATCGGATTCGGTGGAGGCGATGGTCACGGTACCGTCGTCATCGATGTTGATAGTGGCGCCGGTCTTTTCGGTAATCTCACGAATAGTCTTGCCGCCCGGGCCAATGACCAGACCGATTTGATCGACATTCACTTTGAAGGACGTAATGCGCGGTGCGTACTGCGACAGCGTTTCGCGCGGCTTGTCTAAAGCTTGGCTCATGACTTCCAGGATTTTCAGGCGTGCGTTTTTGGCCTTTGCCAATGCATCACCGAGGACTTCAGCGGAAATGCCTTTGATTTTGATATCCATTTGAAATCCGGTGATGCCGTCTTTGGAGCCAGCAACTTTGAAATCCATGTCACCCAAATGATCTTCATCGCCCAGAATATCGGTGAGAATGAAATATTGGTCACTCTCTTTGATCAACCCCATGGCGATGCCAGCAATGGGAGTTTTCAACGGTACGCCGGCATCCATGAGGGCCAGCGATCCGGCACAAACCGTGGCCATCGAGGACGAGCCATTGGATTCCAGAATATCGGAGACGATACGCACCGTGTAGGGAAACACGGTTTCGGAGGGCATCGCCGGCTTGATGGAGCGCTCCGCCAGATTGCCGTGACCGATTTCGCGGCGGCTGGGTCCACGCAGCGGTTTGACCTCGCCGGTGGAGAATGACGGGAAGTTGTAGTGCAACATGTAACTCTTCCAGAACTCGCCCTCCAGCTCGTCCATTTTTTGCTCATCCATTTTGGTGCCGAGGGTAGTCGTCGCCAGAGCCTGGGTTTGTCCGCGGGTGAACAGCGCTGACCCGTGAACCCGCGGCAGAACACCCACTTCACAGGTGATAGTTCGAATGTCATCCAGCCCCCGGCCATCGATGCGCTTGGTGTGTTTGACGATGCGCTGCCGGACGATTTGCTTCTCCATCTCCTCGATATTGGCTTTGATGGTGGATTCGGATTCCGGGTAAGTTTCAGCCAGCTGTTCAATGATGCTGGTCAGCAGTTCTTTAATTGTCTGATTGCGTTCCTTTTTCTCGGTGATCGATAGCGCTTCCTCAAGACGGGAGCCTACCAGTTCCTTGATCTTTTCGTGAAGCCCTGCCGGGAGCGCAGCCGGCACGAACTCTGCTTTAGTTTTGCCGATTTTCGCCAACAACTCTTTCTGCAGATGGATGAGTTGTATAACATTCTCATGGCCAAATTTGAGGGCCGCCAGCATGTCGGCTTCGCTGATCTCGCCGGCCTCGCCTTCCACCATCACGATGGAATCCTGGCTGGCGGCAATAACCAGATCAATATCGCTGAGCTGGTTTTCATTGAACGTCGGGTTGAACACCAGCTTACCGTTAACCCGACCAACGCGGCCACCGGCAATCAACTCCGTAAACGGGATATCTGACAGCGCGAGCGCGATCGAGGCGCCGGTTATGCCGAGAACATCCGGATCGTTCTGCTTGTCAGCCGACAGCACCCACACCTGCACCTGGACTTCGTTGGTGTAACCATCTGGAAAAAGCGGACGAATGGAACGGTCGATCAGGCGGGCGCTGAGTATCTCGTTTTCGCTGGGACGTCCCTCGCGTTTGAAAAATCCCCCCGGAATCTTTCCGGCGGAATAGGCTTTTTCACGATATTCCACGGTCAACGGAAAAAAGTCGATGCCCTCAGAAGGTTCATCGGCGCCGACTACTGCGACGAGCACCATGGTATCACCCACCCGTAGCAGCGACGAGCCACTGGCCTGTTTAGCCAGGCGCCCGGTTTCGATTGAATATTTCTTCCCCTCAATTTCCATTTCTTCAATGTAGCTCATCACTGCATAACTCCTTGTTTGGATTATAATGTATTTTTCTCGACAAGTTACGCTACGTCAACAAAACAGATCCCTGAGAGCCGCTGACTTGACAAGATAAATTGAATTAGCGGTTGCAATTTTGCGCAGATCAAAAAAAAGTGATGCTGCCGATAAAGTTGTAAAGCGTCGGATCCATCAAAAATATTGTACTCCGACCGCCGTTTTTTGCATAATAGTAAAGTAGCCACTAACGGCGGATTCCCAGCGCTTCGATCACTTTGCGATAACGCTTGACATCGGTCTTAGATAGGTAACTCAGCAACCGCCGGCGTTGCCCCACCATTTTCAAAAGGCCGCGCCGCGAGTGATGATCCTTTTTATGCTGCTCGAAATGAGGCGTCAGTTCATTGATGCGCTGGGTCAAGAACGCGATTTGTACTTCGGCCTTGCCGGTGTCGTTCTCGTTGTCACCGAATTTCTTGGTGAGTTCTTTCTTGGTTTCTTTTTTGAGCGGCATTCCTACTCCTTAACAAGTTAGTTTTGAAGTATTTTTAAACTCTTGGTTTTGTCCTCTTCCAGCTGTTTAATCAACTCGGCCGGGCCGGCGAAACGCATTTCATCGCGGATTTTGTCGACGAAATAAACGGTCAGATGTTTTCCGTAAATGGCGTCGTCGAAGTTAAAAATATGGACTTCAATGGTATGCTTCATTTCACCAAAAGTCGGCCGCACACCGATGTTCATCATCCCCTTAAAGAGTCTTTCGGCAATCTTCAGGTGCACGGCATAAACCCCGTCGCCTGGAATGAGTTTCGACTCGGCATCGGGCTTTAGATTTGCTGTTGGAAAGTTCAGTCGTTTTCCCCGCCCTTCGCCTTTGATAACGGTTGCGCTCAGCGAGTAGTTCTGTCCAAGGTAGCGGTTTGCCTCCTGTACCCTACCGTCATGAAGCAGATTTCGAATGGCAGTGCTGCTGATCACGCCGTCATCGATGGTGAAAGCAGGAAGCTCATCGACCCGAAAGCCGATTTCGGCTGCCAACTGACGCAGCGTCGCGATATCGCCCTCGCGGTTTTTGCCGAAAGCGTGATCGTGTCCAATGACTATCTCCTGAAATCCGATACTCTCAAATAGAATTCGCCTAACAAAATCCTGTGAGGAGGTACTGGCAAATTCCCTGGTGAATTCAATCACCACCACGCGGTCCAGGTTCAGTTGTTCCAAAATCTGCAGTTTCTCCGCGATGGTCGTCAGTATTTGCAGAGCGGGCTTGGCCGACGACTTGAGAACCAGTTGCGGATGCGGCTCGAAGGTCACCAGTGTGGTACGCAACCCACCGGCCTGCGCGCGCTTTTTGAGTTCTGCGATGATGAACTGATGTCCGCGGTGAACCCCGTCGAAGGTACCCACCGTCAGCACACACTCGCGGTCTTTTCGAACACCACTCAGATCCCGGAATACTTCCATCTAAACTTGTCGAGATAAGTGAATACTCGCGACCAAGGCGTCAATCGTCCACGCGTTCTCAATCCGGTGCGGACCGATTCGGGTTCTTACCAGCGAGCTCAGGTAAGCCCCACATCCCAGGCGTCCGCCGAGATCGTGCGCCAGCGATCGAATGTAGGTCCCTTTTGAGCACACCACCTTTAAGGTGGCCCTCTTCTCCGCCGCAGTGAAACCGACAACTTGCAGCTCATGAATTCTGATTTTTCGCGGCGCGCGCTCGATCACTTCACCGCGGCGCGCGAGTTTATACAACCGCTCGCCCTGCACTTTGATGGCTGAGTACATCGGCGGCGTCTGATAAATCTCCCCGACAAATTGTTGAACACTACTTTTGATCTCCGAAATCTCGAGAGACTGAGTGTCGGTTTCAGATAAGACCACCCCCGTGCGATCGTAGGTATCGGTCGTTTTACCAAACTCGATTTCGGCCAGATACTCTTTATCGAAATTCATCAACTCCGAAACCTGCTTGGTAGCGCTGCCGGTACAAACCAGTAACACGCCGCTGGCAAACGGATCCAACGTCCCGGCGTGTCCGACCCTTTTTTCCCGGGCGGCGTAGCGAACTTTTTTAACAACATCGAATGAACTCCAGCCTTCGGGTTTATTGATGTTGAGTACTTCGCCGCTGGCGAAATTAAAATTGCTAGTGGTCATTTATGGATCTTTTTTAGCAGCGTTTCGATCTTCTCAGCGTAGTCGAGGGTTTCGTCATAAAAGAACTTGAGCTCGGGGACAAACTTCAGATCGATGCGGCGCCCCAGCTCGGCGCGAATCCAGGTTTTTGCCCGTTCCAATGCCTGCATGCCTTTCTCACGGACTTCTTGATTGCCGAGTATGCTGAGATAGATTTTCGCCAGCTTCAAATCGTCCGTCAGTTTGATGGCCGTAATGGTGGTGATACCGATGTTCGGGTCCTTCAACTCCTGGGTGATGATCTGGCTGATTTCATGGCGCAAGACTTCTGCCACCCGCTGTGAACGCTTGAACTCGGACATGGCTCAATAAATTTCTACCAAGTGCTGGAGAATTTCGATTTCCACTTCTCCGCTGATGAACTTCAGAATCTCGCTGACCGTCATGTCGATGAACCTGCGTTCATTCGTAACCACCGCCACCCCCAGCGAAACTCGTTGCCATTTATCCGTGTTATCAACTTCCGAGATTGAAACGTTGAATTTATTGCGAATCCTTTTCTTGATGCTATTCAAGACGATTCGTTTGTCTTTCAGCGAAGCGCTGTGCGGCAAGAACAATTCAATGGTACAGACTCCGACCAACATGATGTACGCAACAGGTTAGAGTTTTCGTGCTGTCTTGATTTGTTTGTAGGTCTCGATGATGTCGCCGACTTTAACGTCGT
>DASWHH010000297.1:0-5271 GCA_036398295.1 bacterium | reverse complement strand
GCTGATTCTACCGGAGGGGGAGAGGCCGTAGGCTTTCAAACCAGGTTAGATGGCGGTGGCATTTTCTTAGTCTGGAATTCCGCAGGCCGATGAGATAGCTTCGACTCGCTGAACGGCGCGGGGCGCTTTTTGTCGAGGCCGACCCAACCAATGATGAAAAGGGATCCTGATGAAAAGAAACGCGCAGAAAATCCTATACAGCCTGCTGGCAATGCTCTATATCCTCCACACCGATTGGTGGTTCTGGAACGACGCCCGCCTGGTTTTCAATTTGCCTGTAGGTTTTCTGTATCACATCGGCTACTGTTTGGTGGCCACGATGGTGATGTTCCTGCTGGTAAAATTTGCCTGGCCATCACATCTCGATATGGAAAGGGAACACTAGTCTTCTATGGTTTTGACGGTCATCATCATTTATCTGCTGGCGGTGTTGGCTGTTGGTTCGTTGAGCCATCGCCTCTTTCGTGGCACCGGCGAAGATTATTTTGTGGCCACCCGCACCATCGGCCCGTTCATTTTGTTGATGTCGTTGTTTGGCACACACATGACGGCTTTTTCGCTATTGGGTGCCTCGGCGGAATCGTATCACACCGGTATCGGTGTATTTGCGCTTATGGCTTCGAGCTCGGCGTTGGTGGCGCCGGCGGTTTTCTTTTTCATCGGCACCCGGGCCTGGGCTATCGGTAAGCAGCATGGCTATTTAACCCAGGTTCAATTTCTGCGCGAGCGCTGGAATTCCGATGCGGTGGCCCTCATCATGTTTGTCGCGTTGATTGGTTTTCTGATTCCCTATCTGCTAATTGGCGTCATGGGTGGTGGCATCACTTTGAATGAGATCACCAACGGTCATGTGCCAGAATGGGTGGGCGGCTTGATGGTGTGCATTGTGGTGCTGGTTTACGTGACATACGGCGGCTTACGGGGAACAGCATGGGCCAATACTTTTCAAACGCTGGTGTTTATGACCCTGGGCGCGGTGACATTCTTTGTGATCGTGAACAAATTAGGCGGTTTTTCAAATGCCATGAGCCTCGTTGCGGAGCAACATCCCGAGCTGTTGGTGCGCGGCGACAACATCAAGCCTTTGAAGTCGCTGAGCTACACTCTTATTCCGCTGTCGGTGGGAACCTTTCCGCACATTTTCATCCACTGGTTGTCGGCCAAACGTGCCGATTCATTTCGCTACCCAATGATTCTTTATCCATTGTGTGTCGCCGTCGTCTGGATTCCCAGCGTGTTGTTGGGTGTGTTGGGCACCAACGATTTTTCAAATCTGCAAGGTCCGGCCGCCAATTCGATATTGATTAAGATGATCGGTCGCTACTCACCCGAAGTCCTGTCGGGCTTTTTGGCGGCGGGAGTGTTTGCAGCCATTATGTCATCGCTGGACTCGCAGGTGTTGTCGATTGGCACTATGTTCACACAGGATATCGTCCGGCGCTACGGCTTTCATGACCAGATGAGCGAAAGGCAACAGATTTTCTTCGGCAGAATATTTGTGGTGGCGATTCTGGCGATCACTTTCTTGCTTTCTCAAATATCCAATCGCAGCATTTTCAAGCTGGGCACCTGGTCATTCACGGGGTTCACGGCGCTGTTTCCAATTGTGGTGGCGGCGTTGTACTGGAAACGCAGCACCAAGTATGGTGCGCTGGCCTCAGCGATCACCGTGGTTGTGCTGTGGATTGCTTTTTTCATTCAGGGCTGGCGGGATCCCAATTACACCATCGGCGGCAGCGGCCTGATGCCGGTAGCAGTGATGCTGGCGGCTTCCACGCTGGCCATGGTATCTGGTTCGCTATTGACAAAAGCCCCGGATGAAGCGATTCTGGAGAAATTCTTTCCATCGGACGGATACGTCTCGGTCAAACAGTTCGGGCATCGGAGCGAAGAGGCTAGCAGTCGCCTGAACTAATTCTTAACGCAAGCGCAAGAAGAAAATCCATGACAAGCGCTTTCCTAATTTTTGATTTCCTGTTGTGCGCCTTGCTTCTGAGTACAGCCAATAGTTATGTTCGCCAAATACCCGCGCCACAGCAAGCAACGCCATTCAACCAGGCGCAGAAACTCGATGAGCTGGGTCAGTCGATTGCAGGTAAGGAAAGGCGATTATTTCGATAAATTTGTGGTTTAAGATATTTCAATGCATTGAAGACGCCGCTTTTATTAGCAACGAACTCTAAGAAGAACCCAATAAGGATAATCGAAAAAATAACCATGCGCATTGCCTACATTTCCACTGGTGCTGGCGGCATGTATTGCGGAACGTGTATTCACGACAATACTCTGGCTGCGGCCCTGATTCGCAAAGGTCACGAGGTCGCGCTGATTCCGACTTACACGCCTATGCGCACCGACGAAACCAGCGTCAGTATCGATCACATTTTTTATGGCGGTATCAACGTTTACTTGCAAGAGAAGTTCGCGTTTTTTCGACACACGCCGTGGATTCTTGACCGACTGTTCAACAGTCCGCGTTTGTTGAATTGGTTGTCGAAAATGAGCTCCACCACCGATGCACGCGATCTCGGCGCGTTGACCGTATCCGTCTTGAAAGGAGAGAACGGGCACCAGCGAAAGGAATTGGAGAAATTGGTAACCTGGTTGAAAGAATCGTACAAGCCCGATCTCGTGCATTTGAATATTTCTATGTTTCTTGGAATGGCGCGTGAGATCAAAAACGAGCTGGATGTGCCGCTTTTATGCGGAGTGCAGGGCGAAGACCTGTTCCTCGAAGAATTGACAGAACCTTATCGAACTGAGGCCAGCGACATCATGCGCGAACGCGCCAATGACGTGGATGGTTTCATTGCCGCCAGCCGTTATTACGCCGATTACATGGCGGACTTCCTCCATGTCTCGCGCGAAAAATTTCACGTAGCGATGCTGGGCATCAAATTGGACGATTACATCGGCATGCCGAACAGCAAGCCGCAAAGTCCGTTTGTAATTGGCTACCTGGCGAGGCTGGCGCCCGAAAAAGGGCTGCACCTTTTGGTGGACGCCTTCAAAAAGTTGCGCCACAAAACCGGCGCCGGCAAGCTGAAGCTGAAAGTGGCCGGCTACCTCAGCAAAAAGGATGAAGCGTTCGTTGCAAAAATCCGGCAGCAATTAGTTGACGAAGGCCACGACGGCGATTTCGAATATTTCGGAGAAGTGGATCGTGTGCAAAAAGTGAGTTTCCTGAGTAGCCTGCATGTTCTATCGGTGCCGACGGTTTATAAGGAATCGAAGGGATTATTTGTCCTGGAAGCGCTCGCCAACGGTGTCCCGGTGGTGCAGCCACGCCACGGCTCGTTCCCCGAATTCATCGATGCGACCGGCGGTGGCATCTTGGTCGAACCTCATTCCGCGGATGCCTTGGCCGACGGCCTCGAGCAATTGATGAACGATCATGCCCGCCGTGAGGAGATGGGCCGCAAGGGCAAAGAGGCCGTACGCCGCTATTTCAGCGACCAGGTGATGGCCGACGCGATGGTCGAGGTGTATAAACAGTATTTGTGAAATCCCAACCCTGTCAGGGTTTCTAATATTTAAGGAGAACCCATGCCCGCAACCGAATCCACTCAAACCGGTATGACTTGGCTGATTTTTGCGCTGATGACCGTCGTCTCTTGGGGACTTTACGGTTTGTTTCTGCACACGGGGCAGGTGTCGATGGCAGACCCGGTGAACGGCCGTTACAAGGCGTTTCTGTTTGTCGGCATCGCCTATTTGATCACGGCTGTGGTTGGCCCGGCATTGATTCTCTTATCGAATGGTGCATCATGGACTTTTCCCGGGAAAGGGATGGTGTGGTCGCTGCTGGCCGGCACGGTGGGTGCGATTGGCGCATTTTGCGTGCTGCTGGCGTTCGGCGCCAAAGGCTCGCCGAGCGTGGTGATGTCCATTGTCTTTGCCGGCGCCCCGTTGGTCAACGCCGTCGTGGCGCTGGCGGTGCATCCGCCGGCCGGCGGGTTTAGCGCCTTACGTTGGCAATTCGTGGCGGGGATTCTGCTGGCGGCTATCGGCGGGTGTCTGGTCACGCTCTACAAACCGGCTTCGCCGCCGGCCAAGTCCGCAACTGCAAAGGCTGTTCAAACTTTTAACGTGGAGTAATGGCTAAGCGCAAAGAGCAGAGCGCCTAGCGTTTTTTACGCTTTGCTCTTTGCGCTCTGCTTCGTAAACCATCAATCAGTTAACCTTAGTAATCCATCAAAGGTGGAGGTTTGTCATGAGAAAACTGATTTTCATTATTGGTGTGATGGTGATTTTCAAAGGCTCGTTGGCGGCGTTTCCCAACGATGACGTCGAGAAAGAGAAAAGTTCCATCAAACAGGTGATCGAAGCCGCCTATGTCAAAGGCATTCACATCGACCGCGATCCGGCGGCGATTCGCCGCGGCTTTCATCCCGATTTCACCATGCTGGTGTTCAAAGACAACCAAATCAGCAAAGTGGCGCTCGAAGATTGGATTGCTCGCATTGAGGAGGGCAAAAAGAAGAGTCCGACGCTTTCAGAGAAGACCACCCACAACTTTGAAATCGTCGATCTCTCCGGCAACGCCGCCATTGCCCGTATCGAATTGTTCAAAGATGGCAAGCATGTCTTCACCGACTACATGTCACTCTACAAATTTGATGACGGATGGAAGATTGTGAACAAGATTTTTTACCGACACTAAGCGCAAAGCGCATAGAGCTTTTTCTCATTTTTTGGCGCTATGCGGCTATGCGCTGTGCCTATGTTCCATTAATCCACGAATCCATTAATCCAAGAAAAAATCACCACTCATTTTTAGGAGGTACATTTATGAAGGCAAGAAAGGTAACGTTGGGCGTTCTCTCGGTTGGGATCTGTTTATTGATGGGTAGCGCGCTGTTGGCACAGTCTCCGCTTTGGGGTGACCTGCAGCCGGGGCCCCATGCAGTTGGCTTCAAAGTGGAACACAAGTACGACTATTCGCGATCGTTCGGACTAAAGTATGACTTCGAGGGCAAACTGAATGCCGACGCGGTCAAACGGCCCATTCAAATCAGCATCTGGTATCCGGCGCAAAAAGGCGGATCGGCGATGACATTCCGCGACTATGTCAATCTCGTCGCCACCGAAGTCAATTTCCGTGAGCTCACTGACGAAGCCAAAACCCAGGCACGCGATGCCTTCTTCCAGGGGGCGCGTCAGCAGGGTGTGACCGACGAAGAATTGGACGAGCTGATGGACATGAGCATGATCGCGGTGAAAGACGCGTCGGCGCAACAGGGATCCTTTCCTTTGATTGTCTATGCAGCA
>DASWHH010000296.1:0-4810 GCA_036398295.1 bacterium | reverse complement strand
GGTTATTTTCATTGCCAGAGGAGAGAATGAAACGGCCATCCGCGCAAACGGCTTAACGTTGATCACATCGCAAGGTCAGCAAATCATTTATCCCGCGATGGTCACCAGCACGCCCGCACAATTGCATGACCTGGATTTGATTATTTGCTCTGTCAAAAGCTATGATCTGGAAACGAGCATGGAATCGCTCAAGCCTTGCACTAATGACAAGACAATTGTTCTGCCCATGCTGAATGGGCTTGATGCCTCGGAGAGAATCAAAAAACTATTACCAAATGCAGAGGTTTGGCAGGGCTGTGCTTACATCATTTCAAGATTGATTGCGCCTGCGGTCGTAAAAGAAAGCGGAAAGATTAACCGGCTTTATTTTGGCGCAGAGCAGCGGCGGAAAGAAAATTTGCAGCGCGTGGAGGTTCTTTTCAAGGCAGCCGGAATCAATGCGCGCTTATCGACCAATATCCTGCAAACCCTTTGGGAAAAATTTCTGTTTATTTCACCCCTGGCAACTTTGACATCGTACCTCGACGTTAGTGTAGGTGAGATTCTGAGCAACCAACAACATAAAAAACTGTTGTCGAATTTGCTGGCGGAAATCAAGAGCCTGGCCGATGCCAGGAACATCACCCTTTCCGAAAGTATCATTCAAACAACATTGGATAAAATCTCGTCACTGCCTTGTGAAGCCACGTCCTCCATGCATAGTGATTTTAAAAAAGGGGGTAAGACCGAAGTCGATTCACTGACGGGTTACGTTGTTGAGCTTGGCAAGGAGTTGAATGTTCCGACTCCCGACTATGAAAAAATGTTGTTTGGGCTTACCGAAAAATCCCTCAAAAGAGTGGTCGGCCTATGAAGACATTGGGACTAATCGGAGGAACGAGCTGGGTTTCCACTTTGGACTATTACAGGATTATTAACCAGCAAACCAACGAGCGGCTTGGCGGCCTCAACTCCGCAAAGATTTTTCTCTACTCCCTGAACTTTGAGGAATTCAAACCGCCCGCTGACCCGAACCAATGGGGACCGATTGCTGACGCTTTATCAAGCATTGCGCAACGATTAGAAAAGGCCGGCGCCGACTGCATTGTGATTTGTGCTAACACTCCACACCTGGTCGCCGACGTCATCCAGGGCAATATTCACATTCCGCTCATTCACATAGCTGAAGTGACGGCAAAAGAAATCAAGAAGCAGGGAATTCAGACAGTCGGATTGCTCGGAACCAAATTCACCATGGAACAAAATTTTTTCAAAGATAGACTGTCGCGGCAACTGATCAAGCCTCTGATTCCCGAGGCCGACGAACGAGAGTTTATTCATTACTCAATTTTCAACGAATTGGGAAAAGGAATATTTAGTCCGGAAACCAAAGCTAAGTATATCAGCATCATCGACAAATTGATTGAGCAGGGCGCCGAGGGAATCATCTTCGGCTGCACGGAAATGCCCATGCTGATCAAGCCGGAAGATTGCTCGGTTCCGGTCTTTGATACCACGCTAATTCATGCGAAGGCCGCAGTGGAATTTGCGCTACGCTGAGTGGCGGAAAATATCTGCCGTTTAAGCTCACAATTTGTGACCTTGAAAGGCAGTAGCAGGAATTATCCATGAGCGTTTACCGAACACGGTGTGGCTATGCTTGCGACCGTTCTCAATAGTGAGCGCGCAGTGCGGATGAGCATCTTGATTATCCAGGCTTTCGTTTGCCGGCGAGAATTATTGAGTACACACAAAGAGCTTGCTCAGAAACTCATCGATCTCGAAAGTAGGCTCGAAAAACACGATGCTGAAATTCAGGCAATTTTTGAAGCGATCCGGCAGCTTCTCGCTCCTCCTAAAAAACCCAAGCGCCAGATCGGTTTCAGCGTCAAAGAACCGAGAGCACGGTATGTCGCTCGTCGTCGAAAGATCTAAACCGTATTAAAAGTATCGAGAGGAAGAATATGAAACTCAGTCACATCTCCATACAACGTCCGGTGTTTGCCAGCGTCATGAGCTTTACGATTCTGCTGTTCGGGATCATCGCCTTCTTGCGATTGCCGGTGCGCGAGTACCCGGACATCGACCCGCCGATCATTTCCGTTGTGACCCTCTATCGCGGCGCCAGCCCCAGCGTGGTGGAGACCGAAATCACCAACGTGCTGGAGGAGCAGTTCGCCACGCTCGAAGGCGTCAAAACCATGACCTCATCGAGCCGGGAGCAGGGCTCGGTCATCACCATTGAATTCGAGTTGGAGCGCAATGTTGACGAAGCCGCCAACGACGTGCGCGATCGCGTCTCCCGCGTGCGCGGCAATCTGCCGCGTGAGATCGACGACCCGGTGGTTTCCAAAGTCGATGCCAACGCCCAGGCCATCGTCTGGCTGGCGCTTTCCAGCGACCGCCACAGCGGGCTCGAGCTGACCGACATTGCCGATCGCATTTTGAAGGAGCGCATCCAGCGCCTGCCCGGCGTCGGTTCCGTGATCATCGGCGGCGAGCGGCGCTACGCCATGCGCGTCTGGCTCGATCCTCTGCGCATGGCTGCTCACGATCTGACGACCCAGGACGTCGAGAACGCTATTCGCCGAGAGAATGCCGAGATTCCGGCCGGACGAGTTGAGGGCGCAGAACGCGAGTTCTCGGTTCGCACCCGTGGCGAACTGGCCACCCCGGAGGAATTTGGCGCGATCATCGTTTCGCAAAGCAAGGACAATCTCGTGCGGCTGCGAGATGTTGCGGAGGTGAACGTGGGCGCCGAGGATGAACGTACGGTCGCACGCTACAATGGTCAGCCGGCGGTTGGTTTGGGCATCGTCAAGCAGTCCAAGGCCAGCACCGTGGATGTCGCTGCCGAGGTGCGCAACGCACTGCAGGAACTGTCCGGCCTTTTGCCGGCTGGCATGAGGCTCGACGTTGCTTACGACTCATCAACCTTTATCAACGAATCCATTGCTGAAGTACGCGAAACCCTGGTCATCGCCATGTGTTTGGTGGTGCTGGTGGTGCTGGCCTTCCTGAAAAGCCTGCGTGCAACCGCGATTCCCACGGTGGCGATTCCGATCTCGATCATCGGCGCGCTGGCCGTGGCCTACTTTGCCGGGTTCACCCTCAATATTTTGACCCTGCTGGCGCTGGTGCTGGCCATCGGCCTGGTGGTGGACGATGCCATCGTGGTGCTGGAAAATGTTTATCGCCACATGGAATTGGGAAAGAACCGGCGCCAGGCCGCCTTTGATGGCAGCGGCGAGATTGGCTTCGCGGTGATCGCCACGACCATTGCGCTGGTTGCGGTGTTTGTGCCACTGGCCTTCCTCACCGGCTCTGTCGGCCGGCTGTTCAATGAGTTTGGCATCACCCTCGCGGTGGCAGTGCTGATCTCCGGTTTCGTGGCGCTCACTTTGACGCCTATGCTCTGCTCGAAAATTCTCAAGCCCCTTCATCATGCGAGCAGCAGTTGGGCATCGCGATCTTTTGACCGGTTCTTCGAGGCCCTTGACAGCGCCTATCACCGGATTCTGCAAGTTGCGATGCGGTATCGCGCTCTGATGATCGTCGCAGCCATCTTATCGGTGGTGTTGAGCGCGTTCATCTTCAAATCGATACCGAGCGAGCTGGTGCCGGTCGAGGACCGCGGCATCGGTTTTGGGATTGTGATCGCCCCGGAGGGCGCCACGCTTGACTATAGCGATCGCTACATGAAGGAAATCGAACAGATTTTGCTTAATCTGCCGGAGCGGCGCGGCCTCTTCACTGCCATCGGACTCGGATTTGGCGGTCCGGGCAACGTAACCAATGGCATAGTGTTTCTGAACTTGAAACCGCGCGATGAGCGCCAGAAATCTCAGCAGCAAATTGTGCAGGAACTTTTCCCGCAGCTACTGGCGATTCCGGGCGTACTCGCATTCGTCATCAGTCCACCCAGCATTGGCGGAAGATTCAATTCGAGCCCGGTGGAATATGTGCTGCAGGCGGAAAGTTACGAGGAGTTGAATCAGGCGGTGGGCGCAATGATGGGTGAAGCTTCCAAGTTGGGATATTTGAACAATCTCGACTCCGATCTGCGGCTCAACAAACCGCAGCTCGACCTGAATATCGATCGTGAACGGGCAGCGGGATTGGGCGCTTCGGTCACCGATATTGGCAGCACACTCGAAACCTTCCTCGGTGGACGCGTCGTGACGAATTTCAAGCACGGCACTAAGCAGTACGATGTTATTTTGCAGATGAAGCCGGCAGCTCGGTCCACGCCGGACGCCATCCGCGAAATCTATATCCGCGGCACGGGCGGTTTGGTGCAGCTCGCCAATGTCGTGCGCATCGAAGAAACACTGGCGCCGAAAGAACTCAACCACTATAATCGTGTGCGCTCGTCAACTTTGACCGCTAACCTCAAGCCCGGTGTCAGTCTTGGACAGGCGCTCAACGATCTCGACCGTATCGCTGCGGAAAATCTCCCGGCCGGCATCAAGCGCGAGTTTGCCGGACAATCGCTCGAGTTCAAGAACTCCAGCTCCCGGCTATATTTTATGTTCCTGCTTGCGATAGTTTTCATTTATCTCGTGTTGGCCGCCCAGTTCGAAAGTTGGGTGCACCCTATTACAATTTTGCTTTCCGTTCCACTGGCGGTTTTTGGCGCCTTGCTGACGTTGTATATTTTCGGACAAAGTCTGAATATCTATTCGCAGATCGGCTTGATCATGCTCATCGGTTTGGTGACCAAAAATGCCATTCTGATTGTGGAATTCTCCAACCAATTGTGCGAGCGTGGAAAAGAGTTGTTTGAAGCCGTGATCGAAGCCGCTACCATTCGACTCCGGCCAATTCTGAT
>DASWHH010000295.1:0-8140 GCA_036398295.1 bacterium | reverse complement strand
CGTGCGAACCGTGACGGTTGTGCGTCAGGCGCGACCCTACCACAACGCAATTTGGGTTTCTGGTCACTGGCGATACAATCGAGGTCACCATGTCTGGGTGGAAGGACGTTGGATTAAAGCTCGTCGCCATTATGCCTATGTTCAGCCACATTGGGTCAGGACTCCGCGCGGATTTTATTTTGTGACAGGACACTGGGTAAGGAATTAAGCGGATTCGGTTGTGTGACGCGCCGCAACTCCGGAGGCCCCTTCGCTGCAGAAGGGGCCTTTTTTTGGGGACCTTGTTTCAACGGGGTACAATCTCTCAATTTCAGACAGCACTATCATTCGATTTCTCCCACTCCTCACCTGAAAAACTGATATTTCGCATCTGTTTCAGAGGTTGAGGCAACGCCGGAAGGGTAACTTTCATGGCATACCTTTTGTTGTAAGAACTTTTTTGGGATTCCAGGATTGCTGATCAAGCTCCTTGCGAAAGAAAGCGCTGTTGCTAAGTTCATTTGCCACTTCTTGCAGTTTGGGCTGACTGTTTATAAAGTTGCGGGGGATCGTTCCGATAAAATGAGAGTAAAAGATTTCGATTGCATATTTTGATACAAAAAGGAAAATCTCTATGAAAGGCGTTATCTTAGCCGGTGGTTTGGGCACCCGCCTCTTTCCACTTACCAAAATTACCAACAAGCATCTTCTACCCATTTATGATCGTCCGATGATTTATTATCCCCTGCGGACTTTGGTTGATGCTGGCATTGAGGAAATTTTGATTGTGACCGGCGGCAACAATGCGGGTGATTTCTTGCGGTTGTTGGGCAATGGGAAAGAATTTGGCCTAAAACACCTCAACTACACCTATCAGGAGGGGGAAGGGGGCATCGCCGAGGCGCTTGGTTTGGCGGAATATTACGTGGATGGCGATCGGGTCGTGGTTATTTTGGGAGATAACCTCATTGAAAAGAACATTCGAAAAGCCGTGGACAATTTTAAAAATCAGCCCAGCGGTGCAAAGATCCTCCTTAAAAAGGTTGAAGACCCGGGGCGCTTTGGTGTGGCGGAATTAGCCGGCGACAAAGTGGAGCGTATTGTCGAAAAGCCGAAGCAGCCGAAAAGCGATTTGATCGTGACGGGAATTTATATGTTTGATTCCGATGTTTTTAAGATTATCAAGACCCTGAAACCATCCGATCGCGGCGAGCTGGAAATCACCGACGTGAACAATGCCTATATTGAACGAAACCAGATGACCTTCGAAATTCTCGATGGCTGGTGGACGGACGCTGGAACATTTGAGTCATTATACCGCGCCAACAAATTGGTTGCCGAGAAAAAACTTGCTCTGCGCGAATCAATGAAATAGCAGATTTTACGAAATTTCTACTTCGCCAAAACAAGCCCTCTGATCCTAATACTTCGGACAGGGGGCTTGTAGTTTGAATGAGACTCATCCGGACACCGTCAGGATGAGTCTCTTCTATTATTCAAATCAACATCTCTGCAATTTGAATGGCATTCAACGCCGCGCCCTTGCGCACGTTGTCCGCAACCACCCAAAGATTCAGACCATGCTTTACCGATTGATCCTGACGTATTCTTCCCACAAATACCTCGTCTTTTCCCGAAACAAACAGCGGCGTCGGGTAGATTTGTTGCTTGGCGTCATCCATCACGATGACGCCCGGCGCCGCACGCAACACCTCCCGCGCCTGTTGCGGGGAAATGGGCTGCTCAAACTCTAAGTTCACGCTGCAACTGTGACCGTTTTCTACCGGCACCCGAACACAGGTGGCCGACACCCGCATCTGCGGTTCACCCATGATTTTGCGGGTTTCGTTCACCATTTTGGTTTCTTCTTTGGTGGAATCGTCGTCGAGAAAAATATCGATGTGCGGGACCGCGTTGAACGCGTGTTGCTTGAGGTTGTATTTGGTGGAATCCTGCAAATAAGCCGCAGCGTCGCGCCTGAGATCGTCGACCGCAGCCTTGCCCTTACCGGAAACGGCCTGGTATGTTGAAACGACAACGCGTTTTATTTTCGCCACGTCGTGCAACGGTTTAATGGCTACCACCATTTGGATGGTCGAGCAGTTGGGATTGGCGATGATTTTGTGCTTGCCCTTCGCCGCGTGGGGATTGACCTCCGGTACGATCAGCGGCACATTCTCGTTCATGCGCCAGGCGCTGCTGTTGTCGATCACCGTCGCCCCGCTTTCCGCAGCGATAGGCGCGAACTTCAAACTGACCGACCCGCCAGCCGAGAACAACGCAAAGTCCATCCCCTTGAAGGAATCCTCCCTCAAAACTTCAACTGAAAATTCTTTTCCTCGAAATGGGAGTCGCTTGCCGGCCGAGCGTTCGGAGGCCAGGAAACGGATAGCGGAGACCGGGAAGGTACGTTCCTCAAGTATAGAGATGAAATTGCGCCCGACCAAACCAGTTGCGCCCGCAATCGCGACGTTGTAGGTTCTCATCGTTCTCCTCTTTGGGTTCAATATTTTGTTATATCGTTTTCCAGCGCGCTAATCTTGGAATGCCTTTGGTGAAGAATCCGGCAATAAAACCGGGAAATCCCATTTCTTTGAGTTTGCCTCTCACCAACTCCTGCATTTTTTCGACAGTTATTTCGGGCATGGTGAATTTGCCCATTTCGTAGCATCGGCTGCAGTACATGGTGCTCTTCGTTGCATCAGCATTGGTGCCGCCGCCATTTTCGTCCTTTTTCATCGGCATTCCACAGCTTTGAAAGTTTTTGTAGGTTTACATGGACGCCCTCCTTCATTGTTTATCTTTTGATCGAGCAACGTTTATCGCAGGCTTTCCTCCAATGCCGTCGCCGCATCCGTCTTCGCGTCGCGGTACTTGATGATCATCGGCGAGTAAACCGACAGGCCGTGCTGCTGCGCGAAGGCGCTTGTCAGCGGCCGAGAGCCCGGCACCACCACTGCGCCCGGGGGAATTACCAGCGGTGAGGTCGCGGTTTTGCGAAGGACGGTTTCGTTGACCAGATCATAAACGGCCACCGAACCGGTAAGAATAGTACCCGCGCCAATCACCGCATGATCGCCGACGATGGTCCCTTCGTAAATACCACAGTTACCGCCGACGAGCACATTGTCTTCGATGATCACCGGCATCGCGCCCACTGGCTCCAGCACGCCGCCGATCTGGGCAGCGGCGCTGACGTGCACTTTTTGGCCGACCTGTGCGCACGAGCCCACCAGCGCGTGGGAGTCGATCATGGTTTTTGCGTCCACGTACGCGCCAACGTTGACATAGGCCGGCGGCATGATCACCACGCCGGGCGCTACAAACGAACCGTCCCGAATCGAGGAACCGCCGGGAACCTGACGAACGTTATCGGTCACGGTGAACTTTTTCAACGGGTAAGTGTGCTTGTCGAAAAAGCGGAAGTTGTCGTTGATGGAACTATCCACTAACTTGCCGAGACGAAATCCCAGCAGAATGCCTTTCTTCACCCAGTGATTTACCTGCCAGCTCCCTGCGATTTTTTCCGCCGCGCGGATGCGGCCGGCGTTGAGCCCGGCTTTAAATTCTTCAAAGAGATCAAAAATATTTGTCGGAAGTTTTTCGAGATCGGTTTCAAAAGCACGTTCGATGGATTCCTGTAAGTTTTGCATTTCAGCAATAATAGTAATAAACGTTTTCATGCCCGAACGCTTTTGTCGGGCATCTATTTTACAGGGTTGTGATAGATCCGTCAAAAGCATGCGGGAACGACAAACTCGAAGGTTTACCCCAGCAAATCTTCCATCGTGAACAGCCCCTGCCTGCCAACAATCCACTGCGCCGCGTAGAGCGCGCCGGCGGCAAATCCCCTTCGACCGTGTGCCGTGTGCTTCAGTTCGATGGTATCGGCTTCCGAATCGAACCCCACGATATGAGTGCCCGGAATGTATCCGGCGCGAGTGGAGGTCACATGCAATTGATTCTGTGAAATCACCCCTTCGGAGGTTTTGCCGAGTATCGCCTGTTTTCGATTTATTTTTTCGAGCATGATGTTCGCGAGCGAATTGGCGGTGCCGCTGGGACTATCCAATTTGCCGCGATGGTGAAATTCATGGATGAATGGATCATACTGCTCGAAACGATCAAATAGCTCCGCGGCGTTGGCGACTATTTTAAAAAACAGGTTCATGCCGATGGAAAAATTGGAGGCGTAAATGACGCCGATCTTCGCGTCGCTCACGATTTTTTTAACTTCATTCAACTGATGGTACCAGCCCGTAGTTCCAATCACTAGCGGCCTGGCAATCTGGGCGACGGCTTCCACATTGGCGATCACTGAGTTCGGGATGGTGAAATCGATGAACACGTCCACGGCCTTGGGCGCGTTAGCGGGCGACAGCGGCTGAGCGATCTCATAGGTTGCCACGATCTCGTGGCCACCCTCCGTCGCGAGCTCGGCTATCTCCTTTCCCATTTTGCCAAAACCGAGCAATGCAATTTTTAGAGCCATGTTAATTTGCCAGTAGTTTTTGTACCAGCTCCAGGTAAATATCCACTGCCTCACTCAATTCTTTTTTCGAAATGCGTTCGTTATCCGTGTGCGCCACTTTGATGCTGCCGGGACCGATGAGCAGCGGTTTCCCAAAATTCTTGAGGTGTGGAATGTCGGTCCCGTACGGCAATATCGTCTGCGCGAAGTCCGGTAGGGTGAACAATTTTTGCGGTTCAGCGCGGGTAATGATTTCTATTTTTGCCCGGCCATCGATGACAGATTCTAACGTCTCAAATACGAGTTCCGACGCCACGGTGTTGCGAATGGAAATTTGGGCGCTGGCCATGGCCGGTACCACATTGTGCGCCACACCGCCGGCAATGGTTCCGATGTTCACCTGCGATTTCCCCAGGAGCGCATCTTCTCCCCAATTCGTTTTGTTAATGATTTCCAAAATCGCCAGCAGCTTGTTGATAGCGGACTCGCCCATTTCCTGAACCGCGGAGTGGGCGGCTTTGCCCGTGGTAGTGATACGCAGCGCCACCAGCCCCCTGTGTCCCGCGCCCAATTTGTTTTCCGTCGGTTCGCCCACCACGATGAAATCGGAATTGACATCCAACGCGTTGGCGGTTTTTGCGCCGATGCTATCCGTTTCCTCGCCCACCAAAAACAGCAAACCAAAATCCCGAAACCTCGTCTCCTGCAGTTTGACACCAGCGGTGAGCATCGCTGCGAGGATGCCTTTGGCGTCGCACGAACCGCGCCCGTAGATGTGGGTCTCATCTTCCCAAGCCCGGATAAACGGCGGAACAGTATCCATGTGAGTGCACAAAAGCACTCGCGGTTTTTGAGAGCAGGAGGCTAAAATATTTTTCCGGCGTTCTATCACTGGCTGTTTGCTTACATCGAAACCATGTCGCCGCAAATAGCCCACCACAAACTCCGCGACCGCCGCCTCGTCGCCAGTCACCGAGGGGATGTTGACCAATTCTTTTGTCAGCTCGAAAACCGTCACTTGATGAGCCCGTAATTCTTCAACGCCTGCTCAAGGCGGGATTGGTTGGCGTCAACCATTGGTGCCAGCGGCAGTCGTAGCTCGCCGACATCTTTTCCGAGCAGATTCATGGCGGTTTTGACCGGCACCGGGTTGGTTTCGTAGAACATCGCCTGGCAGAGGGGGAAGAGCTGGCGATGTAATTTCTGCGTTTTGAGAATGTCACCGGACTTGAATGCATCGCAGAGTGCTTTCAACTCTTTCGGAACGATGTTCGCCACCACGGAAACCACGCCCACGCCGCCAACGGAAAGTACCGGTACGAACAGTGAGTCATCGCCGGAGAAGACTTTCAAGTTGTCGCCACAGGTGGTGATGATCTCCGATACCTGATTGAGATCCCCGCTGGCTTCCTTGATAGCGACGACGGCATCGAGTTTTGCGAGTCGCGCGACCGTAGCGGGCAGCATGTTGACGCTGGTTCGCCCCGGCACGTTGTAAATCATAATCGGCAAGTCCACTGCTTTGGCGATGGCCTCGAAATGGCGAAACAGTCCCTCCTGCGTGGGTTTGTTGTAATAGGGGGTGATGATCAGCGCGGCATCCGCTCCCATCGCTTTGGCGCGTTTAGTAGCTTTGATGCTGCTGGCGGTGTCGTTGGTGCCGGTGCCGGCCACCACCGTGGCCTTGCCTTTGGCTTCTTCAATCACGATTTCAAAAAGGCGATATTTCTCTTCTTCCGTAAGCGTTGGCGATTCACCGGTGGTGCCGCACGGCACCAGGCCGTCGGTACCATTTTGGACCTGGAACTGCACCAGTTCACGTATCTTACCTTCGTTGATTTGTCCGTTTTTGAACGGCGTAACCAGCGCAACGAAGGAACCTTCTAATTTCATCCAATGCCTCCTTAAACTAAAATTATTGGGCTGTAATTAAATATAAAATCTTTGATTGTCAATAGCTATTTCGCTTGAATCTTTTGGAAATCAGCCGATAAATATAAACCAAGAGAGCCATCACCCTAAGGAACGATAAATGAGGGACTATTTTTCGTTATTAATCGTTGACGATGAAGTCAGCATCCTAACCCTGCTTTCCAACATCCTTGGAAAAGACTTCCGGATTTATACCGCACCAAGCGGCGAACAGGCGCTGGCGGTTTTAAAAAAGCACCCCGTCGAAATCATTCTGACCGATCAAAGAATGCCGAAGTTGACCGGTTTGGAATTCCTCGCCGCTGCTCACGCCATCCAGCCTAACACTGTCAATGTTTTGCTGACAGCCTACGACGACATCGCGGCCGCCATCGAGGCCATCAATTCCGGATTGGTCTGGCGTTACGTGCGCAAACCGTTCGCTACGCAGGAACTGTTGATGGTCATCCGTCAGGCAGCTGAACGCTTCCGACTTTTGGAAGAAAATCTCCGGCTCACCAAGGAACTGATTAAGGCCAATAATCACCTTGAGAAAAAGGTCGAACTACGCACGCACGATTTAAAGCAATCCCGTGAACAATACCGCACTTTGGTGGAGTCGGCCCTAACCGGCATCGCCATCATCCAAGATGATCAAATCGAGTACTGCAATACCCGCTGCTGCAAGATATTGGGATATCAAAAGCATCATTGCTTTGGCATGAATGTTTTCAACTTTATCGTTGACGAAGATCGCGACAAATTCAAAAAGCGCTTAACGGAGATTTTGCAGGGCAGTAACTCCTTGAAGCCAGTTGAGGTGCAATGGCTGCATCGCACCGGCAGAACGATTGTCTCGGAAATTTTGGGAGCCCTGATTGAGCACAACGGTCGCCCGGCAGTACAACTGAATTTTGTGGACATCACTCAACGCCACCACGCCCTCAGCGCTTTACAGGAAAGTGAACGCCGGTTCGTCGCCCTGTTCCGCGAATCCCTGGACGCCTTAGTGATCGTTGACCCTGCCGACCTGAAGATCCTGCTGGCAAATCAGGTGGCTACGCGATTATTGGGTTACGACGAGAAATCTATCGCCGGCAAGAGTTTCTCTTACTTTTTCGCCGAGAACTCTGAGTTGCAATACACAAGCTTGATCAGCGAGGTAATGGTTCATGACTCGGTTTTTTATGAGCAGCATTTTCTCAAAGCCGGTGGCGCCGTTATCGCCGCTGACTTGACCGCGGTCTTGCTAAATTGGGGCGAGGAGAAGGCCATTCTGGTGAACATTCGCGATATCTCCGAGCGCAACGAAATGTTGGAAGCCATCCGCCGCAGCGATGACCGTTATCAACAATTGGTGGAACGAATTCCCGACGGCATTTATCGCAGCACGCCCGAAGGAAAGTTCATCACGGTAAACTCGGGGCTGGTGAAAATGCTGGGTTATAATAGCTGTGAGGAATTGTTGAGTGTCAGCATTCCGCGCGAGATCTACTTTAGTCACGATGAACGCGAAATAGTCCAGGCAAGTTTTGCGCAACCCAATTCCGAAACCATCACTTTTCGCTTGAAGAAAAAAAATGGCGCGGAAGTATGGGTTGAAGAAAATGGCCAGATCGTCTACGATTCTTCTGGCCAGATTTTGTATTACGAAGGCGTGCTGCGTGACGTCACGGATCGCAAGCAGGCCGAGGATGACCTGCTGGCGCAAAAGCAATTCTTTGAAGCGCTCTTCAAGGGAGCGCCAGGTGCCATCGCCTATTTGAGTTTGGACACCGA
>DASWHH010000294.1:0-4089 GCA_036398295.1 bacterium | reverse complement strand
CAACTCACCGAGATGAACGGCAACAGCGCGGCTCGCCTGAAAAAATTTGTTTCGAATTAATAATTCGTACGCCATTCACTGATGTAGAAACTAATCGGGGGATGCTTCCATGGCAAACGGTAAAAGTTGGGTGGAAATTGTGCTGATGCCTTTGGCGATTACGTTGGTTGGGATTACCGGCACTTATTTTCTTTCGAGACAACAAATCGAAAGCTCGACCATCTCGGGTCGCGCCCAGATCGAGAGTTCCGAAAATCTCGCCCGATCGGATCAGCAGATCAAGGTGCTGGAAATTTTCAGCGAGAAAATTACCAGTGAAAATGTCCGCGAAAGGGAGCTGGCTGTCCGCATCCTGCAGTCGGTGGACCCAGCGCTGGCGGAGAAGCTGGCAAAAGCGATTGCCGAGACGGAATCGGAGGATGCGCGGGTTCGCGAGTTGGCTCAGGATATTGCTCGGCAAGAGGCCGAAAAAGGATTTTCATTCGCGGTTGTCGGCTCTTTTCCGACGCTGGAAGAGGCTAGTGTCTTTGCTAAAAGCATCAGCAGTCAATTTACCTTGCGACATCAACCCGAAATTTATCTTGCTGAAAACAACCTTTACGCCGTCACTCTCGGCGGGTACCTGCGCTTTCAAGAGGCCGCCAGTCGCGTTGAATATGCCAAAACCCAGGGCATAGCGAAGGATGCCTATGTACGCAGCTCCCATAACTGGAGCGCTAATCTTCTCAAATAGTGTCTCGTTTATGAGGCTACGATCTCCTTGATTTTGTCGCAAAATCCGCTATCTTAGGGCAGACAAATTTCAACAACAGGAGAACAAGTATGGATCGACAGACTATCGATGATTTGGATTTGAAAGGAAAGAGAGTGTTGACGCGCGTGGATTTCAATGTGCCGTTGGCGAATGGCAAAGTCACGGATGATACGCGCATTCGCGGCGCATTACCAACCCTCAAGAAAATCATTGGCGACGGCGGAAAATTGATTTTGATGTCACACCTCGGTCGCCCAAAAGGCCAGGGCGCAGAGCCGGCATACAGCCTGCAACCGGTGGCCGCTCATCTTTCGCAGCTTTTGGGAAAAGAGGTCAAGATGGCGCCGGATTGCATTGGTGAAGAAGTTGAAAAAATATCCAATGCCTTACAGGATGGCGAAGTTTTGATGCTGGAAAATACCCGCTTCCATAAAGCGGAAACCAAAAACGATCCGGAGTTTGCCAAAAAGTTGGCCAGCCTCGGAGAAGTCTATGTCAACGATGCATTTGGCGCCATCCACCGCGCGCATGCCTCCACCGAAGGTGTAGCGAAGATTCTCAAGGATTCGGCCGCGGGTTACCTGCTGCAAGCGGAGATTGAAAATCTTAGCAAGCTCATTGCAGCGCCCGAAAAACCCTACGTGGTCATTCTCGGCGGCGCGAAGGTAAGCGACAAGATTCAAGTAATTCATAACCTCATCACCAAAGTTGGCGTCATGCTGATCGGCGGCGGGATGGCTTACACCTTCCTCAGGGCAAAAGGGATCGAAATCGGCGACTCTATTCTCGATGCCGAACATTTGGCGATGGCAAGTAACATGCTGGTGGTTGCGCGCAATCCCCACCCTTACAAAAAGCTCAAATTCATGCTCCCCACGGATCACCTGATCGCGCGCACTGCAAAGGAAACCGAACATAGAGTCTGTGACGCTGTTGCCATTCCGGTTGGCTGGAAAGGTGTTGATATCGGTCCAAAGACCATTGCTGATTTTAAAGGGGAGATTGCGACCGCGAAGACCGTGTTCTGGAATGGCCCGATGGGAATTTTTGAAAAGGATCCCTTTGCGGCCGGCACCATCGAGATTGCCAAGGCCGTGGCAGCGGCAACCGCACGTGGCGCGTTTACCGTGGTGGGCGGTGGTGACTCCATCGCGGCCATCGAGAAGGCCGCCGTGACGGACAAAATTTCTCACGTCTCTACAGGCGGCGGCGCGTCGCTGGAGTTTTTGGCTGGTCTCGATTTACCAGGGATCATGGCGTTGGCCAAGGCAAAGAAGAAACCGGAAGCACCGAAGAAAGCCGCCGAGGCAGCGGCCTGAAAATTGACTTATAATCGGGCAGTCCCAAAAGACCTGTCACTCCCGCATGCTTTAAGCGGGAGTCTATTTTTTTTGTCGATGCCCGCTGAAAGTGTCCCGACGTCACCGGGATGGACACATGGTGGAAAATCGACTTTTTGGACAGCACCTCTAATGCCATCCTGAATTCACCCTAAATTCACACTTGAAGTTTAATCCCACAGGCCGTTGTGATGAAGACGCGCAAAAACCTGAAATACCTGATTTTTCTTTTTTTCTGTGGTTGGTTTCACTTTCATCTCCAGGCAAGTTTTGCAGGCGACAGTTTTGCGATTCTGGCGCAGGAATTCGCCAAACGCCGGGCCGCCTTCGTTCAAAAAATGCCCGATAGTTCCCTGGCGATTTTCTTTGCCGCGCCTAGCAAGACCCGCTCCAATGATGTCCCCTATGAGTATCGCCAGGACAGCAATTTTTACTACCTTACGGGTGTTAGCCAGCCGAACACGATTTTGTTGATTGCGCGAAATGGGTCGGAGCAGTCGCACGAAGCGGTACTTTTTATGCCGCGACCGCACCCATATCTCGCGTCATGGGATGGCGCGCCGCTATCCGAGGATAAGGCAAAAAAGCTATCCGGAATCGCGACCGTGAAACTAACAGATGATTTTGATGATGAACTAACAAGCAGGCTGGCGAACAGAAGAAATCTCTTCTATACATTCCGGAATGAACTGCTGCAGGAGCCCGTGAGTCGAACACGATTCTTCATCAGTCATCAATCGACGCAAGCGTTGCAGGAGAAATATCCCGGATTAACAGTGCACTCACCTTCAGCATTTTTGGCGCAGCTGCGGCAGATCAAATCTCCCGCCGAAATTGCGTTGATGCGACGGGCCATCGCTATCACCTGCGACGCGCTGACTGAGGCCATGCGCAGGGCGCGGCCGGGCATGTTCGAGTATCAGTTGGAGGCGATCATCGAGTTTGTTTTCAAACGTGAGGGCGCTGAGTATCCAGCCTTTCCCTCGATTATCGGTTCAGGCCCCAACTCAACTGTTTTGCACCATGCGAGCAATCGCCGCAAAACGGCGGATGGCGATCTGGTGGTGATGGACGTGGGCGCGGAGTTTTGTGGGTACTCGGCGGATGTGACCCGTACCATGCCCGTCAATGGTAAGTTCAATGACAGGCAGCGCGAAATTTACGAGATCGTACTGCGGGCGCAGAAAGCCGCTCTGGCTATTATCAAACCGGGGGCGCCGTTCCGAGCCGCTCATGAGGCTGCAAAAGCAGTCATTGATAACGCCGGGTACGGCCCGTATTTCACTCACGGGACGAGTCATTACCTCGGCCTCGACACCCATGACGTCGGCGAACGCAAACCATTACTGGCCGGCATGGTTATCACCGTTGAGCCGGGGATTTATATTCCAGAAGGCGCGGCGTTGGATCGGGCTTATTGGAACATCGGGATTCGCGTCGAAGATGATGTGCTGGTCACCGCAGATGGCTGCGAAATTCTCTCGATAGGAGTGCCGCGTGAAATCGCCGAAATAGAAAAACTGATGCGGCAAAAGAGCGCGAGCGATTTTTCGTCCAGCGACGTTCAATAGATGTTGGAATGATTTTCCGCGATTCCCGGTTGAGAATATTAATAACGGAATTCCCAGGTCTGGAGATGAAAGAAATACCGGCACTTTTCGTAGCGTTTTTTGTAAGCAATTCTATTGGGTTCGGGGTAACGTTTTCGCAAACTGTATCGGCAACGGTTGATCGGGCGCAGGGCGCGGGCTGCAAATATTATGAAATAGAGAATGACGTTAATTCCGAAGCTCATGCTAACGCGATACCTAGTATTCCGGTTCAAGCCAAGGCGATCGCAGCGCCAGTAATTTTTGTGCCGACAGCCGTCGACATTTCGAGTTTATTGGACTATCGTTCCCTGCCGCTTCAGGCTTTCAAATACGACACTTCAAATGATAACCCCGAGCATCGCTGCTATGAAATCGTGCGGCCAATTTCAAAACACTACAACTT
>DASWHH010000293.1:0-4627 GCA_036398295.1 bacterium | reverse complement strand
GTTTTCCGAAATGGTGAGAGCGTGCGGTCCGGTCACGATGATCCCCCAGAAAACCCGCGTGGTCTTCATGGTGCGGGTGCGCTTCGGGGGCTGCGTGCCCCGAAAATCTTCCCTGCAATGCATGGTTGCCCTGCCCAGAATTCATGAGCACCCACGATTTATCAAGATCGAATCTTACTCTCCCACCTTTCATGGTCATCGATTCCACGTCAGCACCTTAGATGGACTGGATGATGAGGTGCAGGGCTGGCTGAGGGAGTCTTATACCGTCGGTGAGCAGAAGCACTTACAAAGAAAATAGTTCTTCTCGCTGGAGTGGTTGAGCGTAAACGAGCCGGGCAAGGGGTGGGACCGGGAAGATTAAGAGAATCTTGGCAAATTGTCGTTGCCAAGTAATTCACTCTTCGACTACGCTCACAATCAAATCATCGAAGATCAAAATTTGACCTTCAACGGGCGACCTTTTTCAACTTTCCAAGAATCGTCTTGAGCTTTCTGTCATCTCCCAAATGTTTACGGAGCAGATTCTCGGTCTCGGTTAGCAGGGTTTGCTTGTCAATAGTGGAGATGTCTATGCGAAGACCTTCACCAATGTATCGATGCTTGTCGCTTTTCTTGCAGAGATGATACGGATTCTCTCATCTCTTTCAGCAAAAGGACAAGCAGGTCATATACCGAGTTTTCCGCATCTCAGATTGCTGTATTTCAATACCCGGGAACTTAGTTCAGATGTACTTAGGGAGAAGCCTTCGGCGCTACCAATTTTTATACAAAAAACAGACAATGAATATCAACAGAAATCTCACGACACCGCCTTCTGACTCAAAACATTAAGCTGCGCCTCCAGAACTTTTTGCCGGCGAATTTTGCGCACCACCAGCCGCAGGTTACCCCTTTCAACGACTTCTCCTCCGTGCACCGGCCGGCCCAAATGGGTCTCCACCCAATCCGCCAACTTTTTGACATCGCTCTCAGGAGAATCGGGGTCGAGGGCCACTCCGGTCATGTCTCTTAGCCGCGACAGCGTAACGCCCCCGCCGATCACCCATCCAACGCCCGTGCGCACCACGTGTGCCGGTAATTTATCGAACTCGTCCTGAATATCCCCGACCAATTCTTCTAAGATGTCCTCCAGGGTGATCATCCCCACCACGCGCCCATCTCTATTCCGAATCATGGCGATGTGAGTGTGTTCGCGCATGAGGTTTTCAAGACAGGCGGCGACGGGCATAGAATCTGGCAAGCTGGGCATGGAACGCAGAATGGCGCGCAGCGAAGGCTGGTGCGGCGCCAGTCGCATGTGAGAGACGATATCCTTGAATGTAACATAACCGATGATGCCCTGTGGATCGCCCCGTCGTTCGGAGACTGGAAAACGAGTGTGCATGTCGAGATGAGCCGCCAGCATACTGTCCATCAACGAATCGTCGGCGTTGAGCATGCTGATATCTTCCGCCCGCAGCATGATGCTTTGCACCGGGCGACTGGAGAGAGCGGCGGCCCCCAGGATGATGCCCTCCTCGCGCCGGCCGATTAAGCGCAGGGCGCGCGCCATGGTGGCGATGGCCTGCAGTTCCCGCAGCTCCGAGGCATCTGAATACTGCGATCCACTGAACTGCGGCTGCCAAAACCGCTCACCCCATTTCACGATTGCCTTGACCCCGGTTTCGAACAGCCACACGATTGGCCGGAAAGCGTAGGAGAACCAGCGCATCACCGGCGACAGCTTCAGGCACAGCCATTCCTTGTTTCGCAAGGCAAATACTTTTGGAATCAATTCTCCAAACATGATGGTCACGACCGTCAAGGGCAATACGACCACTGCAATGGCCAGGAAATCGGCCCAGCCGGCCGCGACGCCGAATTGGGTTCGGATCAATGGCGCCAGCTTTTCTTCAGCGCCGGCGCCGCCGGTGGCTGCGGCAATAGCCCCGACCAGTGTGATGCCTAATTGCACCACGGCTAAACTTGCCTCCATTTTCTCTTTCATATACAATGCGGCCCTGGCGCCACCCCGGTTCTCCTGCGCCAGGATTTGCAGCCGGGCGAGGGAGACGGATGCCAGCGCGATCTCATAGCCGGCGAATACGCTGTTCATGGCGATCATGGCCAGCATCACGATGATTTCAACACCTAACATCGTAACCTCTGCTCTGACTGGATTTAAGGAATTGTGACAAGTTCATAGCTTGTTTTGCCGTTACTCACTCTTGCCATCCTCATGATGAGCCAGGTTAGCTAATTTTTTGACAATGGCATTCAGGCGATCAAAATGTGAGCCGCGCCAATAAACGCGACCACACGAACCGCACTCAAAAAATTCGTCATACTCGCGGGCAACCCCGGTCGGCAGCCTGAGATTCACCGCTGATTTCTCGACGCCTTCGATCAAGCCATTGCACACTAAGCAACGCTGGAACGGCTTGATGAGCGCAAACAAATGAAAACGATGCAGGACTTCGGAAATCTGTTCGTCGGGGCAATTGGCACGTAGCCAGTAGCCATGTATCACCTCTTTGCGTTTGAGGATGCCGCGGTCGCGCGTCAAAATAATCCGTCTTTCCCGGAGCGCGATTTGAACGATTTCGGAGTCGTGATAATCGTTTTGATATAGTGTATCGAATCCCAGCAGACGCAGACGGCGCGCCAGTTTGCCAAGATGAACATCGAGGATGAAGCGTGGGTCGCGCAGGGGCTGGGGGCGCACGCGCACAATCGGTGAGATATCCAGGGTTTCAAAGACCGGGTACACGGCCACGCGGTCGCCGGCGCGCAGTTGATAATCAAACCCTATCGAAAGACCGTTGACGAGGATCAAATCCACTGCGGGATGCGGCACCCCAATGGCTTCAATGACGTCTTTTATACTCGGCGCGCCATTGAATTCATATTGAATGGTGGTCTTACGTTTTTCAACTACAAGAAAATCGTTGAGCTCTTCATAGAAACGAAAGTGTGCAAGTTTCTTAGTCATACTCAGCGAGAATGTTCTCAATCAGTAATTTGAACATTTCTCGCAGTTATTCAAGATAAATTTTCGCCACTCGACACGCTTCCCGACCTGTCGGGACAAGCAAACGGGCCCTGGTTCAAACAACCGCCAAGCGACACTAAAGCGTCCATTGGCGGTTCTGCCGCGGCGGCGGGATGCCGAAAGAGCAAGGGGTTTTCTCTTTAGAGACTAAAGCCTCTAAGGAAACTGGTTAACAGAACAACAGACCCTGGAGAATTTTCAGACTCGTAGTTTTTGATTGCATCGCGGACTGCGATTTGTTATTTTTGCTGTACTTTTATTTGGGAACATGCATGCTGCACCTTATTCATCGCCCAAAATTTCCGCTTTCCCGCTTCGTGGAATATTTCTGGATGGTAGACTGCCAGGGGATGCATTTCGGGCGCGAAAAGATTCTACCCGACGGCGCCATCGAGTTGATCATCAACCTCGGCTCCCCGCAGAAACTGGTTAACAACGATCAACCCGAGAGACATACCCTGTTTAAGAAGAGCTGGATTTCCGGCGAGCGCAAGAACTTCCTGATCGTTGATACCACGCCCGACTACTTTGGCATCGGTATCCGTTTTCGCCCGGGTGGAGCCTTTCCGTTTCTGCAGTTTCCGCTTTCGGAGTTGACCGATCAAGTGATTGAGATGGATCGGCTCTGGGGCAATTTCATAAACGATGTCCGCGACCAGTTAGGCGAGAGCCCTTCGCCCTCTTCAAAATTCAGGATTCTCGAAGGGCTATTGCTCAAGAAAGGCAATGGTGCGCTGGAGCACCATCCCATCATCGATGCGGCCCTCACCCGGCTTTTGAATCAAGAGGAAGATCTGTCCATCAAAACCCTGGCGCAGGATCTGGGCGTGAGCCAGAAACACCTGCTGCGGTTGTTTGATCGAGTCGTCGGACTCACGCCGAAACTGTTGGCGCGTGTATTGAAATTTCAGAAAGTTCTGCAATCTGTCGAGCAGCACTTATCCCGCAATGCAGGCAAACAGCGGGTACATTGGACGCAAATTGCTTATGAGTGTGGCTATTACGATCAGGCGCACTTGATCCACGATTTTCAAGCCTTCTCCGGTATGAATCCCACCGCCTATTTCGCGCAAAAAGGACCCTATCCCAACTACATATTTTTGGAGTAGGTCAATTTTTTACAATTTTTTTGGGCGCGAATTTCATAGTTTCCCTACAATAAATTTGAATCCGTTATTCGAGGAGAGCAACCATGATACAAGTCAAAGGCAACACGCCAGAGCTAACCGACCAAAACGTCAAGACCCACACCGGCAAGGCCTGGAAGGAATGGTTCAAAGCGCTGGACGAATTAGGCGGCCCTGGAGTCGGCCGCAAGGGCATGGGCGATTTTCTTTTTAAACAGTGCAAGGTCGATCCGTGGTGGACGGCTACCATCATGGTGGAGTATGAAAATGCCCGCGGGCTGGCTCAAAAAGACGGCAAGCCCATGGGTTACAACATTTGCGTCACCAAGGGTATTGCTTCAACCATAGAAAATGTGTATGCTGCGTTTGCAAAAGCCGGCGAACTGGATAAGTGGTTTTCAAGAAAAACCAAACAAGATTTCAAGATAGGCGGTCGCTACGAAAACGCCGACGGTGACCGCGGCGA
>DASWHH010000292.1:0-3206 GCA_036398295.1 bacterium | reverse complement strand
GGACGCTACAATATTTTTGGCGACATAGCGCGCCATGTATGAGGCCGAGCGATCCACCTTCGTCGGATCCTTGCCGGAAAACGCGCCGCCGCCATGACGGCTGTACCCGCCGTAGGTATCGACGATGATTTTGCGGCCGGTCAGGCCGGTGTCGCCGTGGGGACCGCCCACCACAAACCGTCCGGTCGGGTTGACGTGATAAATGATGCTCTTTTCATCGAGATAATCCTTGGGAATCACCGGTTTAATCACTTTTTCGATGACATCGCGGCGAATGGTATCCTGGCTGACGTCCGGATCGTGCTGAGTAGAAACAACCACCGTGTCCACCTTGACCGGCTTACCATCTTCGTAGCGCACGCTGACCTGCGATTTGCCGTCGGGGCGTATATACGGAATCGTTCCCTTTTTGCGAACTTCCGACAGCCGCCTGGTGAGCTGGTGCGCCAGCATGATCGGCAGCGGCATCAGCTCTTTGGTTTCCTTTATAGCAAAGCCGAACATCATGCCCTGGTCACCGGCGCCGTCACGATCCACGCCCATGGCGATATCCGGCGATTGCTGCTGGATGGTGTTTAGCACGGCGCAGGTCAAATAATCAAAACCGAAGCTGGCGTCGGTATAGCCAATTTCTTTGATGGTACCGCGCACCAGGCCGGGAATATCGACGTAGGTTTTCGTGGTTATTTCACCGCCCACCATCACCAAACCGGTGGTAACATACGTTTCGCAGGCGACGCGACCAAGGGCATCGTCAGTCAAAATTGCATCCAGGACGGCGTCCGAAATTTGATCGGCTACTTTATCCGGGTGACCTTCGGTGACCGATTCTGAAGTAAAAATCATCGTGGACATGTAGGCTCCTTTCACTAATTCAAAAACTATGAAAATTTAGACGATCCCGCCAAAAAAACAATCAAATTTTTGCAGCGACCTCTTGATCAGCACTGCAAGACCTTTTTATGTAGTTGATATTGCCGATGGCGGTGGGATCAACCCGGTTTAAAATGGCCAAATATAGGCTGACCATATCGCCTAAGAAAATCAACGAGAACATTCGCGCCAGCAAAGAGGTTGCGCTGCTCTCAACTTCAACAACACCCTCGGTGTGTTGTTCGAGAATAGTTTTGGTAATTTGCATTCGCTTGAGAATGTTGTGGTGCAGGTGCCGATCACGCAGGTAAACCGGGCGAAAATTGCGATTGATTTCCTGCAAGGGCCCCCAACCCATGACTTCGTTGTGATTCAATTCCGGAAACACATTGTAAAAGGCCATGACCTCGCTATTCTCGGAAAGCTGTCCCTTCCAGCGCATCGCCACCGGCTCAAGCCCAGCTGCAGCGGTATAAATTAGCGGTATTTTCCCCTGCAAGGCATAAGCAATTTCCTGGGCGCGATTTGAAGCCACACGCGGATGATAGGCATCGGCCAATCCCGTCAATACTTCCACGGATTCCTGAAGCTCTTTTTTCGGGTTTGAAATCATACCGGCAAAAAATAAAATGTAAAACAGGGGCGTGGTTAAATATCCGAGCGCCGCTCGCGGCGGGTATCCGCCCGGAACTAAAACCAAGGGATGACCGTTCACGCGTGCCTTTTCTGCCAGACTTCCTCCCGAGGTCACGCATACAATGGTAGCTCGTTTTGCCAGGGCATCGTCATAAGCCGAGAGCGTCTCTTCGGTGTCGCCGGAATAGCTGCAAACAATCACTAAGGATTTATTGTCGACAAACTTCGGCAGCGAGTAGTAGCGGGAAACTATGAATGGAACGGTTATGACATCGGACAAACAGGCGCGGACAATATCGCCGCCAATGGCTGACCCGCCCATGCCGGCGACACAAACGTTGAAAATTTCGGTTTGAAACTTAAACGATGCGGCTTGCGAAATTGCCATGGCGTGTTGAATCTGTTGCGGAAGATTGAGAATGCGATTCAGCATCCCGGCAGAATCATAGCGCGAGATTTCTTCCGGCGTCAACATGATCATAGCACGATGTCCTTGAACTTCTGGCGCATAATCTTTGTCATGAAACGTTCCACTTCCGACGCTTTCTCAAATTTCAGAACTTTGTTGGCGATACGCACCGCCTCTTCATAAGTGACGGAGCGAATGATACGCTTGATTTCCGGAACCGCATGCGGGTTTACACTGAATTCATCGAGGTCGAGTCCAAGCAGAACTAAAGTGGACAGCGGATCTCCGGCCATTTCACCACACATGCCCACCCAAACTCCTTCCTGGTGGCCGTCCTTGATGATCTGTTTGATGGTTCGTAACACCGCCGGGTGCAGATGTTTATAAAGGTACGCGATGCGCTCGTTGCCGCGATCCACCGCCAGCAGGTATTGCACCAGATCGTTGGTACCGATGCTGAGGAAATCGACTTCCCGGGCGATTTTGTCCGCCAGCACGGCGGCAGAGGGGACCTCAATCATCACCCCGATTTCGATATCGTCATCAAACGGTATTTTTTCCTTGCGCAACTCATCCTTGGTTTTCTCCAATTCACTGATGCACTCCCGGACTTCATCCAACCCGGATATCATCGGAAAAAGAATCTTGACATGGCCATGGGCGCTCACCCGCAGAATAGCGCGCAATTGCACACGGAAAATCTCTTTGCGTTGCAGCGAGATGCGGATGGCGCGCCAGCCAAGAAACGGATTCTCCTCCGGCGGGATCAGAATAGACTGCGGCAGCTTGTCACCGCCCAGGTCCATCGTGCGGATGATAACCGGATCTGGCGCGATGCCGGCGACGATTTTCAGGTATTCCTGGTACTGTTCTTCCTCTTCGGGCAGCTCACTGCGGGCCAGAAAGATGAAATCAGTACGATATAAACCGATGCCGCGGGCACCATGGGCACCGACCGACTCAACTTCATCGGCAAACTCCAGGTTGGCGGAAAGCTCGATCTCTTTACCATCGGCGGACACACACGGGAGATCGCGCATATCAGTGAGTTGACGTTCGCTCTCATAGTATTTTTCCTGCAGACGGCGATAATAGTCGAGGGTTTTTTCGTCCGGCTGAATCAGCACCTTGCCCTCGATGCCGTCGATGATGATGCGATCGCCTTCCCGCGCCACCGAAGATATGCAGCGCAATCCTACCACCGCCGGCACGTTCATTGAACGGGACATGATGGCGACGTGTGAGGTGCGGCCGCCGAGATCCGTCGCAAATCCCAGCACCTTGCGAC
>DASWHH010000291.1:0-4270 GCA_036398295.1 bacterium | reverse complement strand
CACGTTTGCCTGGTAACCTCTGTCAAGCAACCCCGGCTGACAGTCGGGGCTTTTATTTTTGAGGTACATCTATCGACTCGTTGCAGCGGGAGGGACGCTGAGGCCACAGCGTGGCAAAGCCGCACCAAAGATGATCAGCTTAAATCCGACCCCGAAGCGTCGGGGCTAAACTCGAAATTCGAAATGCCGCCTTACGTCATCCCGCTTCACAACAATTTCTAAGAACAAGGTGCGTGGCAAATTCAAAAGAACATGATAACGTTGGCGCGGTGAGGACCGGATAAAAAAGTCGATTTGCTTATGGCACAGAAAGAAAAATTGATTGACAAAGAGGGGAAACATTGATATAATTGCAATGCAAAAATGATTCATACTTTATATGTCCCCACGCTTAACCAAAACACGCCAGAAACTAAGCCTCTTCAAATTCGAGCATTCCCATCAAAGTCTTGCAAAAGAAATATTAGTTGACGCCAGCGAAATTTTCTGCCAGCCACTCAACTCGAGAGTTCCTGGCTGCTTTTTGGGTGTCGTGGCACAGGCCGATTTGGAATCCCTGCTCAAACGCCGTCGCGTGCTACCGGGTTTGAAGGCGCGCGGATTTGAAAACCTAACCTGGCAGGTCGACACCAAGGACCCGTATGAGCACACACTGCGCATTTATTGCGGTCATACTGGCCAGGATCATTTGCTAATCGAGTTGGTTTTGCACAAAACGGCTGTGGTTTTGAGCCCGCATAATGAAACAGGTCGATTTGCTGGAAAATCAGATGTGTTATTTGTGGAGTGGCTGCAGTTGCAGAATCCGCTACGGGATTTTGACGTCAATCGGCCACGCCTTCCCGGGCAGCGGCATCCGGGTCTAGGACTGGCGAATGAGGTTTTGGATTTTCTGGTTGATTTGTGCAAGCGCTGCGGGTTGAGCGGCGTCGTGGCTGTGCCCGGTCATTTCCACAACGCAGTCATTTTTTCGAAATCCTTTAAATACTTGAATACCGGATGCGAGGGCAAGTTGCAGGCATTGCAACGAGACCTTAAAGACTATCCTCTGGCAATGGTCTCATGGGCTATCGAACTAAATTGCGTCCAGAATGTTCTTTCGGGAGACTATTTGAGCTGGTTTGTCGATTGGCAAGTTCTGGGAACAAGTGGGAACTTAAGAAAATATTTCGCTGCCAGCGATTACCGCGAAAAGGTGAGCGAGGTCAGTCTTGAGAATCGCTTCCAATTGGACGAAGCCAAGTTTGCAGGTGAAAAGGAAAAAATTCCGCGCCTGGCGGAAGTAATCATTTAGCTTTTCATTACGCTAAGTCTTTTACCTCATTTCATTTTATCTGGACCCTCCAAAACTATGCGTCTCTGCGTCTTTGCGGTTTATAAAGCAAGGAGATTCTTTTGAAAGTTGGATTCGTTGGTCTGGGCATCATGGGACGTCCCATGACGTTGAATTTAGTCAAAGCCGGATTCACCATAGCCGTCTGGAACCGCACGTCCGGCAAAACCTCCGAGCTAAAAGAAGCCGGGGCCAAAGTTACAGCCACGCTTGCTTCTTTGGCTGCAGGGAGCGATCTGATCATCACAATGGTAAACGATACCCCTGACGTTGAAGAGGTCATTTTTGGAGGCGAAGGTCTGCTCAATGGACTGTCTCCGGGAAAGACGGTGATTGACATGAGCACCATCAGTCCGAAAGCCACTGAAGATTTTGCGGTGAGACTGCAAAAGCTGGGCTGCGAGATGTTGGATGCACCGGTGTCGGGGGGCGACATCGGCGCCCGCAACGCCTCCCTCACCATCATGGTTGGCGGCAAGCAAAATGTGTTTGAGAACTGTAAGCCAATTTTTAAGGCTGTGGGGAAGAATATCTTTTATTGCGGAGGACATGGAAACGGTCAACGCTGCAAAATGGTCAATCAAGTGTTGTGTGGACTGCACGCGGTGGCGTTGTCGGAAGCGTTCATTCTCGCAGAAAAAGTTGGTCTGGACTTGGACGTCATGCATCAAGTCGTTTCCAGTGGCGCGGCTGGTTCCTGGGCGTTGAGCAATTATGGCCCGCGGGTGCTCAGCGGCGATTTCGCTCCCGGTTTCAAATTAAAACTCCAACAAAAGGATTTGCGGATCGCTGTCGAAACCGCAAAAAGCCTCGGCAATGACTTCAAAGGCATCGAGCTGGCTTTTCAACTCTACAATGAGGCCGTGAAACAGGGCTGGGGAGATTTCGGTTCTCATGCGCTTATCAAGCTTTATCAAGAGAAATCCGGGAGAAAAAATTGAAACCAATCAGTCGCCGCGCCAAACGATTTTTGTTGGTGTATTCCGCGCTGTTGGTTTTGGCGGCGATTTTTCTGATTCCATTTTGTGGGTGGATGTACCAATGCGGTTGCACCTTTCTGTGGGCCGGAGCGGATCGCTACTGCAACATCCATCACGCGGACGCGCCTCATTGTCCCTGGTGTGTGGCTGGCGAAAAGCCGTTGTCTGCAGCACTGTTGGGTCTGGCAATTTTCGGGTTACCGGCGGCGCCGATCTACTGGTTCAACCATAAAGAAAATGCTTCAGTGCCTAAGCTTTTTGCAGCCGGGGTTCTGGCCTTTTTGATGGCTGCAATCATCAGCGGCTACATTTCTAAATTGTGGTACGATTATCCATATTTCTTTTTCAAGGGAATTGGTTGGTAGTCAGTAGTTGACAAGTGGTCAGTGGTCAGTGGTCAGTAGTCAGTGGCCAATAGTCAGTAACCCAAATAACCAAGGTAACCAATAACCCAATAACCAATAACCAATGAATTCAAAGACCCGTCGGGAATGCCTGGTAGTCGTTGGCGGCTGTGCGGCTGGCATGAGCGCGGCTAGCAAAGCCAAACGTATGAATAAAAATCTGCAGGTCATTGCGTTGGAGAAAACGCCCCACGTGTCATACAGCGCATGCGGGATTCCGTACTTTGTAGCCGATCTGGTGCGCGAGGCACGGGACTTGATCGCCGTCACGCCGGAGGAGTTTCGTGAGCAGCGCGGCATCGAGGTGTTGACGCGGCATGAGGTCGTCGATGTGCAGCCAGTTAAAAAAACCGTGACCGCCATCGACCTGGATGCCGGAAAGGAGGCGGTTTTTGATTACGACAAACTCGTGATTGCCGTGGGTGGCGTTCCAAAGAAACCGAATTTGCCAGGCCTGGATGCGAAAAATGTGTTCACTCTGCAAACGTTGCAGGACGGCATCTACATCCGGAAATATATTGATGAAAAACGACCGAAGCGCGTAGCGATCATCGGTGGTGGCTACATTGCCATGGAAATGACGGAGGCGTTCCGACAACGTTCGCTCGAGGTTACAGTAATTCAAAAGCGCGATCAGGTTCTTTGGGACTTCGAACCGGACATCGCCGGGAAAGTTGCAGCCGAGTTAACGAACAATGAAGTCAGAATTCTGACTGCCATCGAAGCGACAGCGTTGGAAGTCAGTGATGGCGGTGTCGCGATCAACGTCGTTCTTGCCAATGGCCAAACAAAGCTGCCGGCAGATCTGGTTCTCGTTTCCACCGGTCTGGCGTCAAATACAAAACTGGCGGAAATAGCAGGAATTCGATTGGGAAACACCGGCGCCATCGCGGTGGATTGGAAAATGCAAACCAACCTGCCCAACATTTACGCCGCCGGCGACTGCGTCGAAGTGAAGCACTTAGTTTCTGGTAAACCTGACTACATCCCTCTCGGACCAACCGCCAACAAGCAGGGTCGCGTCGCTGGTGAGAATATCGGTGGCGGCACAGCGACGTTCAAAGGTGTGGTGGGCACGACCGTATTCAAAACCTTCAACCTGGAGGTGGCGCAAACGGGATTGAACCTTCGGCAAGCGAAGCGAAGTGGGTTCGAGCCGGATTCCACGACCATCACTGAAAACTCAAAAGCCGGCTACTATCCTGGCGTGAAGCCCATCACCGTAACGGTGATCTGGGATAAACGCAGTCGGCGCCTGTTAGGCGCGCAGATGGTGGGGGAGGAGGGGGTGAGCAAACGCATCGACGTTTTTGCCGCGGCCCTCACCAACAAAATGACGCTCGATGAGATGGCGTATTTGGATATGAGTTACGCACCACCGTTCGCCCCGGTTTGGGATCCGGTGCTGGTGGCGGTAAATGTGGCAAGGGGGGAAGCGGTAAAGTGGGTTTGATTTTTGGGCACTGATTGCTAGATTGCTAATCATGATGAACTGGATATTTGAATGGGATGAAGAAAAAAAGTAAAGCAGCTGATACCAACCATGATATACG
>DASWHH010000290.1:0-6146 GCA_036398295.1 bacterium | reverse complement strand
ACCGGCGGCCACATATTATCTGGCATTACATCAGCCTGGGTCGCCGGGTAGTGTTCCTCTACGATGCCGGCGACTACCGAATTGGCAACTACCACGAGATTTTCGATCTCTTGAACGACGAAATGCGGTTTTGAGTAATCGCAAAAATTACTATCCTGAATTGATATTACCACCACCACTGAAACCAGGTGATCTGATCGGGATCGTCGGGCCCGCGAGCCCCATGCTTCCCGAACGACTTGCTGTTGGCGTGCAATATCTTCAAGATCGCGATTTCAGGATCAAACTCGCTCCCCATGTTAACGACGTTCACGGTTACCTGGCCGGAAGCGACGCCAATCGGGTCAGCGATCTCAACCAGATGTTCCTGGATGAAGACGTGGCGGCGATTTTCTGCAGCCGCGGCGGCTACGGCACGCCCCGAATTCTCGGCAAAGTCAATTACGCGGCCATAAAAAGTCACCCCAAGATTTTGGTCGGGTACAGCGACATCACGGCGCTGCAGCTGGCGATCTTCAAGAAAACTGGACTGGTGACGTTCTCTGGCCCGATGGTGGCGGTGGAGATGGCGAAAGCATTCGCTGCTTTCACGGAAGCGAATTTCTGGCAAATGATGACCGGCCCCTTGCCTGGTTTTCAAATGCGTTTCTTTCCTAATGCAGCGCCCCTGAAAGCAAAATCAGGCCGGGCCCGTGGGCGCTTGCTGGGCGGCTGTCTGTCGTTGATTTGCGCGCTGCTGGGGACGCCGTATTTGCCCGACTTCCGCGGCGCCATTTTGTTTTTAGAGGATGTCGGCGAGGAGCCTTATCGTGTCGACCGGATGCTCAGCCAGCTCAAGTTAGCTGGAATTTTCAACGTGGCAAGCGGCATCATTTTCGGCCAATTTCCGGACTGTGTCGCCAAGCCCGGCTCACCGAGCTTGAGCCTGCCCGAAGTGATCGCCGAACTAACGAGCGATCTCGATATCCCGGTGGTCGTCAATTTCCCCTACGGCCATATCGATGCGAAGTACACCATGCCCATCGGCATTGAGGCGACACTCGACGCTGAAATCGGTTTGGTTGAAATATCCGAACCTGCCAAGATTGGCTAGAAATCCGGTCGGAAAATGACCTGTCATTCCGGCCTTGTGCCGGAATCCCCTGCTTCTGTGCGGGAACCCGGGAGATTCCTGCATACGCAGGAATGACATGCTAATCTTTTTGGATTTTCCGACCGGATTTATAGAATCGAGGCGAATTTACCTGTCTCGCCTTCTTTGTTGATCTTTGTTTTCTCTAACTTTGCGTCTCTGCGGTTAGCGAATGATTCAGGTCAATTACTTCAAAGAAGAACGGCCCAAAATTGAGAGAACTAAAGATAGCCGTTTTTGCCTCAGGCCGCGGCTCCAACCTGGCAGCGCTGATGGCGGCCATCGAAACGAGTCAACTTCACGCGCAAATTGTGTTAGTTGTAAGCAACAAAGCGGATGCCGGCGCTCTGGAAATCGCCCGTAGCCGCGGCACGCCCGCCCTCCATATTTCCTCCGCAATGTTCCCCTCTTCCTCGGAGTTTGACGATGCGCTCCTGGCACAGCTGCAACGCCATCAAGTGGAGGTGATCGCCTTGTCCGGGTATTTGAAGAAAATTAGTACCGCGATAGTACGCGCGTATAAAAATCGCATCGTCAACATTCATCCGGCACTGTTGCCAGCTTTTGGTGGCAAGGGGATGTACGGCATCAAAGTACACCAGGCGGTGTTGGACTATGGCTGCAAAGTGACAGGCGTCACCGTGCATTTTGTGGATGACGGGTACGATAGTGGCGCGCCGATTTTGCAGCGCTGCGTGCCGGTACACCATGACGACACGCCCGAAACCCTCGCTGCACGCGTGCTGGAGATGGAGCACAAAACTTACGCCGAAGCCCTCCAGCTTTTTGCTGAAGAGCGCATTGAACTGGTTGGCCGAACCGTCCGGATTAAGCCATGAGCGGCGCGAATTATTCAAAGAAACCATTTATTTTTACAATTTTATTTTTTATATTAGCCGTTCTATTGGATAGTTTTGAATAAGTGGCGTAAAGAGGAGGAACGAGACTACGATGCCCAGAATTCGACGGGCACTGATCAGTGTTTTTGACAAGACAGGGATTGTAGATTTCGCGAAGGCTTTGAAAACGCTCGACATCGAAATCCTTTCCACCGGTGGCACCGCCAAACATCTGCAAGCCAGCGGCATCCCGACCATCGCCATCTCCGACATCACGCAATTCCCCGAAATCCTGAGCGGTCGCGTGAAAACCTTGCATCCCAAAATTTTCGGGGGAATCCTTGCTCTGCGGGAAGTTGAAACGCAGATGACCGAGCTAAAAGCGCACGCCATTGATCCAATCGATCTGCTGGTGGTGAATCTATATCCGTTTGAGAAGGCTATTTCGCAAGAAAATGTCGCTCTCAACACGGCGTTGGAGAATATTGACATTGGTGGTCCGGCGATGATGCGCGCGGCAGCCAAGAATTTTGTTAGCGTGGCCGTGGTCACGTCGCCGCGACAATATGATGGGATTATTTCTGAGATCAAAACCAGCGGCGGTGAGATTTCAGCAGATACCAGGCGGCTGTTGGCGGCGGAGGCCTTTGCCCGTACTTCGCAATATGATCATACGATTCAGTCGTTTCTCGGAAGGACAGATGGCGAAGCCGGCTTCCCGCAACGGCTGCAATTACATTTGGAAAAAGTGCTGGACTTGCGTTACGGCGAAAACCCCCACCAACGGTCGGCTTTGTTTTGTGATAACAGCCTTGGCACCCTGGGACTGGTAGATGCCCAACAGCTACACGGCAGGGAATTGTCCTTCAACAACCTGCTGGATCTCGATGCGGCGATGGGGCTGGCGCAGGAATTTTCAGAGAGCTGCGCGGTGATCGTGAAGCACACCAATCCCTGCGGTGTGGCAATCGCTTCCAACTTAGCGGACGCGTACTCTCACGCCAAAGCCACCGACCCGGTGTCGGCATTCGGTGGAATTGTGGGGCTGAATCGCGATGTCGATGAAACCACCGCGCATGCGATTTCCGAATTGTTCACCGAGGCCGTCATTGCGCCGGGATTCGAATCGAAGGCTGTAGAGATTTTACGGGCAAAAAAAAGCCTACGGCTGCTCCAGTGTTCCGAAATTAAAAACCCACGCAGTAAGGGTATGGACATCAAAAAGGTACAGGGCGGCTTTCTCCTGCAGGATCAAGATGTTTTTGATTTAAAGGATATTAATTATCGGGTTGCAACCAGGCGCCAACCCACCGCCGAAGAGTGGGAGGCCATGAGATTTGCGTGGCGGGTGTGCAAATGGGTGAAGTCCAATGCCATCGTGTTCAGCGGCCTGAATCGTGCCCTGGGCATCGGCGCGGGCCAGATGTCGCGAGTCGATTCCTGCCAACTGGCTATCGACAAAGCGAAACGCTTCGGCCACAAATTACTGGGTTCAGCGGTTGCCTCCGATGCTTTTTTTCCATTCCGCGACGGCGTTGATGCGGTTGCCGCCGCCGGGGCCTCGGCGGTGATTCAGCCGGGCGGATCGCTGCGGGATGATGAAGTCATTGCAGCAGCCAACGAACATAATTTGGCAATGGTGTTCACCGGTGTTCGGCATTTCCGGCATTAAGGAACTATTCTTAAGAAACGTTGCTCCCCAATTCTCGCTCTTTGAAATGGGAGAGGTGAGGTGGGAGTCCGTTCTCTGGAGTTTGGGTGCGGAGAATTCGAAGGTTGCCGAAATTTCAAGCAACCGCCACAGCGGCTGCGCAGGTCGCCAATGAACCCGAACTAACGGCGATATCGTGAAAGAACGCCGGGTTTACATTTCTAAGCAATCAGCAGAACCAAATTAAAACATACAGGAACAGAACAGGATAGGTTAAAACAGTGAATATAAATTCAAATTCGGAATCTTTTTGGACGAAGTTTTTTTCCAACGACATTGCCATCGACCTGGGAACTGCCAACACGTTGGTTTATGTCAAAGGGCGGGGGATTTTGATCAACGAGCCGTCGATTGTGGCCGTTCGCAAGAGCGATCAACAAATTTTGGCTTATGGCAACGAAGCCAAAGTGATGATGGGGCGCACCCCGGAGGACCTGGTTACCGTGCGGCCGTTAAAAGATGGCGTGATCGCGGATTTCGATATTGCCGAGCGCATGATCCGCCATTTCATCAAGAGAGTGCAGACCAATCGCTTCATACGTCCGCGCATTGCAGTGTGCATTCCTTCGGGTATCACCGAAGTGGAGAAGCGAGCGGTGCGCGATTCCGCCGAACATGCTGGTGGGCGCGAAATTTACATGATACAAGAGCCAATGGCTGCGGCCATTGGCGTCAACCTGCCCATCGAGCAGCCAGTGGGCAGCATGGTCGTGGACATCGGCGGCGGCACCACCGAGATCGCAGTGATTTCGCTCTCCGGCATTGTGACCGATATTTCTATCCGCATCGCTGGCGACGAAATGAACGAGGCCATCGTGCAATATTTCAAAAAAGCATATAACTTGTTGATCGGTGAGAACACCGCCGAGGCCATCAAAATCACCATGGGTTCGGCAGAGCCATTCAAATGCGACGAAGTGAAAATGGTCAAGGGCCGCAACATGGTGGACGGTATTCCGAAGACGGTTAAAATTCACTCTAAGGAAATACAGGATTCGCTTTCCGAACCGGTGAGCTACATCGTGGACGCGGTGAAATTGTGCCTCGAACGCACGCCACCGGAATTGGCGTCGGATATTCTTGATCGCGGTATTGTGTTGACTGGCGGCGGCGCCTTGTTGCGCGGACTGGATGAACGACTGCGCATTGCCACCGAGCTTCCCATCATCGTTGCCGACGATCCCCTTACCTGCGTTGCCCTCGGCACCGGGAGGATCTTCGACGACCTCAACACCTATCAGAAGGTTCTGGTCACGGGTAAGAAGTACTAAGTCTTATGCGACGTTTGAATGAATGGGTGACTTATCGCCGCGACTTCTTCACACTGCTGGCAGCGATTCTATTTTCTGTTGGCCTGATGTTGTCCAATGAAGGATTTCAAATCCAAACCATCCAGTCCTGGACGTTGGACGGCTTCGGATTTTTTTTGGAGAAGGTTTCTTTTTTCAAACAGCTGAATGCGCTGCGAGAGGAAAACGACCGCCTGCGGCTCAAGAACACCGAATTGATGCTGGCTAACAGCCGCCTGAAAGAAGCGCTTGGCGAAAACGCCCGGTTGCGTGAGTTATTGAGTTTCAAGCACGCCAGCCAATTGAGTCTAATACCGGCAAAACTCATCGGTAAGGCGAACAACGGCTTTATTAATTCGATTATCCTGGCCTCGGGATCGGCTGATTCCATTCACAAAAACATGGCGGTAGTTACGGCGCAAGGATTGGTGGGAAAAATATTTAACACTGGTGAGCATCATGCCACTACGCAAATTCTTCTGGACCGAAATTTCCGCGTCAGCGCCATGATTCAACGAAGTCGTGTCAACGGTATTGTGAAATGGCATGAAGGTAATCGAGTGGTTCTGGCCGAAGTCCAAAAACGCTCAGATGTCGTGGTCGGGGACACGGTGGTTACTTCCGGGCTCAGTTTTATTTTTCCCGGCGGTTTGCCGATCGGCAAAGTTGTTACCTGCAAGGAAAGCGATCAGAGTATGTTTATGGAGATCATTGTCGAGCCAGCGGTGGATTTCGCGCGATTGGAGGAAGTATTTGTGATCAGAAGCCGGCCACTCAATACTCGAAGTTAAATGCTCAGTCCCTTACATGTTTTGCTGTTTGCAGTGTCGATTTTGTTACAGCTTACTATCGCCCCGCTGTTCTCCATCAAAGATGTTATGCCGGATTTCATTCTCATCATGATTGTCGCGATTGCACTGCAGAAGGGCCGCACATGGGGGATCATAGCCGGGTGCTTCGCGGGTTTGCTGTTCGACAATTTCGGGACGGGATTTGTAGGGTTGTCTTCCCTGACCAATACCATGACCGCCTTTCTGGCGGGATTTATTGGCGGCGAACGGCTGGAGAGACGGTTTGTCAGTATCGTCGGATTTTTGTTTCTACTACTACTGATTCATGATACCATGTACTTCACGATTATTTCGATCGGTACCTCAATAAGTTTTGGGGATATC
>DASWHH010000289.1:0-3850 GCA_036398295.1 bacterium | reverse complement strand
TGGAATCCGCTTCGACCCGCACCACCGAGAAGAATTCCGATCCCGGCATTGTCATTGGGGAGTATTCGCTCTCACTCGTCGCCGTGAGGCGAGTACCGGAGTCAGTCTGCAAATCGAAGCGATAGATATCGGCTTGATTGTCTTCGCGAATCGAGGTGTAGAGCAGAATATTATCGTCTACAAAGAAGGGCTGGTTATCATAGCCGGGCCGATTTGTCAGGTTCACCGGCGTGCCCGATGAATCCAAATTGACGAGGAAGATATCGCTTGCAGGAGGCGTCTGAGCAAATAGATTTGCAGACAACAGAAAAAGGGTACACAGAAGGATTGACGATCTCATTCAGTTTTCTCCGGGAAAATCCGGGTTAGTTTTAGGAGCTTGGCCGAAAAGTGGTTAATCGCACTAGTTCATGGTTCGACTCCGCTCACCATGAAGAGAATCTAGCTTCATCCTAAGCGGAGTCGAAGGATGAAGTGTTGGGCAACGACACTTTTCGGCCAGGCTTACTTAGGGGCTGAGACACGGATCAAATCCATCAGAGAATCATGAACGTTTTCGCTAACTTGTACGGAATGGATCCGGCGCGACTTGTAATAAAGCACCGCCATGACAGCCCATAATCACAAAAATGTAGCCCAAAGTATGGCAACTTCTACTATTCTGGCGTTACCAGGTGGATTAATGGAGTCTTGGATCGATGAGTTGATGAAAAGCAAACCGCATTAATGCGGTAATTCGGAAATCGAAACCCAGGAGTCGGAATCGATAGTGATGTCACGATTTCCGATTCCCCATTTTCGTCCGCGGCTTGCGGCTAACAACAAAAGGGCGTAGTTCAGACTTCTCCTTTCCAACCCGCTCTACGCACCACTTGCCCGGGTTTGGCGCCGGTGTGCTCGCCGTTTTTCAAAACTTGTTTTCCGTTGACGAAAACGTGAACGACGCCAGTAGAAAATTGATGCGGTTCTTCATAGGTTGCGTGGTCTTGAATTTTTTGGGAGTCGAATACCACCACATCCGCAAAATGGCCGACACGCAATTCGCCGCGCCGTTCAATTCCTAAATTAGAAGCTGGCAACGAAGTCAGGCGGCGAATCGCGTCTGCAAGGGGAATGACTTTTTCCTCCCGCACATATTTGCCTAACAGTCGTGCGAAATTGCCATACGCCCGTGGGTGAGGATTACTTTTGAGAAACACCCCCTCGGGCGCCGGGGAAGCTTCGTCAGAACCGAAGCTCACCCATGGCAGTGCAATCTTCTTTTTCACGTTTTCTTCAGACATCATGAAATAAACGCACTCCACCCGGCTGTCGTCCTCGATGACCAAATCCATGGCGGTTTCTTCGGGAGAAGTTCCACGCATGGCCGCCACATCCGCGAGAGATTTTCCAGTTAACGGTTTCAAGGCCGCGGACTTGAATCCAACCAAAAGAACGTTTTCTGGTCCCGAGGCCAGCAGCAAATTCTCCCATTCGTCGGTGGCGGTGGTCATCTCTTTTTTGAGGCGCCGGCGCGTGGCTGGATCTTTGAGCCGCTCCACCCAGGACCTGTGCCCACCCTCCTGCACCCAGGGCGGCATGCCGGCGCTGAGCCCCGTCGCGCCAGCCGTGTAGGTGTACATGTCAGCGGTAATGCGCAATCCGTCATCGCGGGCCGCTTCCACTTTTTGAATGACGGCGTCGAGCTTCTCCCAGTTCGGCCGTCCCGCCGCTTTGAGGTGATAAATCTCCGCAGGAATGTTCGCCGCGCGCGCGATGCTGATGAGTTCGTCTACCGCCTGCAGCAAGCGGTTGCCTTCACTGCGAATGTGGGAGATGTACATTCCGCCGTACTCCGCTGCCACCTTGCAGAGTTCGATAAGCTCGTCGGTTTGGGCGTAAAAAGCGGGCGCGTAGATCAACGAGGAACCGACCCCCAGCGCGCCCTCATCCATCGCTTGTCGCACCAGCGCCTTCATTCGCTCTAATTCCTCGGGCGTTGGCGGACGGTTTTCGTAACCAAGAACATGAATACGCACGGTTGTCGCGCCCACAAACGAAGCCACATTGCAGGATACCCCTCGTCTGGTCAAATACTGTAAATAGTCGTTCAGCGTCGTCCACTCGATTTCGTATTGAATGTCTCCCTGCAGCTCTTTGCCGTCCGCTTTCATTTTATCGTTCACTGGCCCCATCGACCAGCCCTCGCCAAACACCTGCAGTGTGACGCCTTGGCGGATGTCGCTTTGAGACAGGCCGTCGGCGATCAGGGATTCGGTTGCCCAGCTCAGCATGTTGATAAAGCCCGGCGCCACCGCCAGTCCAGCGGCATCGATTTCTTCTTTGCCATGAGCCTCCGAGAGTATACCAATCGCGGCGATGGTATCGGCTTGAATGGCGAGATCCGCAACCACCGGCGCTGAGCCGCTTCCGTCGTAAACGGTGCCGTTGCGGATGATGAGGTCGTATTCGGGCGGGGAGGAGCAGGCAACGAACAACATAAATGCCGTGGCAACGGAAAATCGTAGCATTATTGGTCTCCTAAAAAAGCGCTGAGGTTAAGCACAAGCCTTTTCTCAATCCTTGAACCGTGGATCTAAATAAACCCAGTTCAGCTTCATATCGACGTAAAAGAGGTCCCCGGCCATTCTGAAATCTTCCGGGTTCAATCCTTTCAGCCCGATAGTCTGCCATTCGGTGGTTGGTGTGATGAACTGAAACTTGTTGGGGGCGGTCGACACTTTTATCGGCATGCGAAAATCCGGAACATCCGCTTGCCATTTGTAGCGCGCCTCAACCGATTTTCCCTTTTTGCGCGTTTCAACCATGAGCAGAGGAACGTTGCTATGCCGGAAATACTGGTTAAAAAAGTAGGTTAAATCTTGACCAGTCTTTTCATTGATATAATTGAAAATGTCATCCGCCGTAATCGTCTGGTATTTGAAGGTCTCGGCCAGACCGTGGAGGATTGAAAACCACAACGGATCGTTGTTGATCACACTGCGCAACGTATTCAATACCAGTTGGCCTTTGTCGTACATGTCGCCGGAGCCAGATTTGTGAACGCCATAAGCCCCGATGATCGGCCGATCATTCACAACGCTGGGTTTTTTGCCGTTGATGTATTTCAGCGACTCCTGCCGACCCCATTGACACTCAATGAACAGCGCCTCGGCATAGGCGCCGAAACTCTCGTGAATCCACATGTCGGCGATATCTTTTGAAGTGACGCTATTACCCCACCATTCGTGCGCCGTCTCGTGGATGATGATAAAGTCAAATTTGAGCCCGACCTCGGACCATGTGCGGCCGCGATAGCCGCCGAGGTAAAGATTGCCATAAGCCACAGCGCTTTGATGCTCCATTCCCGTGTGCGGCGATTCCACCAGTTTGTAACCGTCGCGGGGAAAAGGGTATTTTCCAAAAAATTTCTCGAAGCAGGCCATCATCGGTTTCACTTGCTTGAAGTGTGATTTGGCTTTTTCAAGATTCTCGGGCATCACGTAGTAGTCTAACGACAGACTATCCCCGTTACTAACGTACCACTCGCTGAAATGCGAATACTTCCCGATGTTGATGGTGACGTTGTAATTGTTGATGGGATAGCTGACAAACCAGTCGCAGCGTGTCCAGCTGTCGGGCAGGACCGTGCGCGCGCGCAGCCGGCCGTTGGAAATGTTTTCGAGGCCCGGCGGCACGGTGATGCTGATCATCATGCTGTCCGGCTCATCGGCCTGGTGATCCTTGTTGGGCCACCACAGACTGGCGCCGGTGCCCTGGCAAGTGACCACCACCCAGGGATTGCCCGCTTTATCGTGTTCCCAGGTAAACCCGCCATCCCAGGGTGGACGTTGGGCAACGATGGGATTTC
>DASWHH010000288.1:0-4356 GCA_036398295.1 bacterium | reverse complement strand
GGCGTGGGCTACGACATCAACTGCGGGGTGCGGCTGATGGCGTCGAAGCTGACGCGGCAGGACATCCACCCGAAGATGCAGGAGCTGGTGACGGCGCTGTTTCACAAAGTGCCTACCGGTGTCGGCTCGAAAGGGGAGCTGCGGGTCAACGAGAGTACCGAAAAACAGGTGCTGTTGCAGGGCGCCGAATGGGCGGTGAAGAACGGCTACGGCAGCGACGAAGATTTGGAATACATCGAAGAGAACGGTCGCATCGATGGGGCGAATCCGACCGTCATCAGCAAAAAGGCGATGGAGCGAGGCCAGGCGCAGCTCGGCACCCTCGGCTCCGGTAACCACTTTCTCGAAGTGGGCTATGTAGCGGAAATTTTTGACGAGGAAGCTGCCCGTGTGTTGGGTTTGCATCTCGATCAAATTACCGTGATCATTCATTGTGGCTCGCGGGGCTTTGGCTATCAAGTCTGCGAAGACTACATCGAAGTGATGAACAAAGCCGTGGCGAAATATGGAATCGAGCTGCCTGATCGCCAGTTGTGTTGCGCGCCCATCATGTCGCCCGAGGGCCAGGAATATCTCGATGCCATGCGCTGCGCCATCAACTATGCGTTTTGCAACCGGCAGGTGATTGCTGCGTGGACGCGCCAGGCATTTGAACAAGCGCTGCGGAAAGGTCCGAACGACATCGGCCTGCGAGTTGTGTACGAAGTGGCGCATAACATCGCCAAATTTGAAAAGCACAAAGTTGACGGCAAGGAGATGGAGGTGTGCGTTCACCGCAAGGGTGCCACTCGGGCGTTTGCACCGGGTTCGAAAGAGATTCCTTCGGCGTATCAAAAAGTCGGCCAGCCGGTGCTCATCCCCGGCGACATGGGACGCTACTCGTACGTGCTGGTCGGCACAGCCGGTGCGATGGAACAAACGTTCGGATCCACCTGTCACGGCGCCGGCCGGGCGATGAGCCGGCACAAGGCGCTGAAAGTGGCGAAGGGCCGATCGATTGCTCGTGAGCTGCAAGACCGCGGCATCTACGTAAAAGGCGCCAGCCGTCGCACCCTTGACGAAGAAATCTCGGAGGCGTATAAAGATGTGACGAACGTGGTTGATGCCTGTCAGTTGGCGGGAATTTCCAAAAAGGTGGCGCAGTTGCGGCCACTGGGGTGTATTAAGGGGTAGGCCATTTAAATCGATATGGGAGCATATCAAATGACTGATGCGCAAAACTTCATTGTGGATGCTAATGGGAAAAAGACCGCAATCATACTGCCATTAAGGCAATATCAAAGACTTATGGAAGATTTGCATGACTTGGCTGTCATTGCAGAGCGTCGCTCGGAGGAACCAATCTCGCTCTACGAAATGAGAAAGAGACTGAAGAAAGATGGGTTCTTATGATGTCGTTTTAAAGCCTTCTGTAGAGAGAGATTTGCGCTCTCTTTCCAAAGCGACGGTGGCAAAGGTGATGCGACAAATTGAAACGCTCCGAGATAATCCTTTTCCACATCAGTCTGTCAAATTATCTGGTGTTGAACAATTCTATCGAATCCGTATCGGAAATTATCGATTGATTTATGGCGTCGATAAGCGAGAGCCAAACAGGTTGTTGTTCATTATGTCCGTCATCGAAAAGACGTTTATCGCAATTTGTAACCGTACTTATTTAACACCAGATCTGTAAATGACCAAACACCAGGCCGGAAAACCAATCAACGAACTCCGTCAAAAATTAGATTACCACAACAACCGCTACTACGTTCTTGACGATCCGGAAATTTCCGACGCCGAGTATGACCGGCTGCTACGGGAGCTGCAGGAGTTAGAAAACCGGTTTCCCGAACTCATTACGCCGGATTCGCCGACGCAGCGAGTGGGGGCCGCGCCACAGGATGAGTTCAATTCCGTCACCCACACCATCCCGATGGTCAGCCTCGACAACGCCTTCGGTTACGAGGAAGTGCGCGAGTTTGACGGACGGGTTAAGCGCGGGTTAGGCTCGGACAAGGACGTGGAATATGTCGTCGAGCCGAAAATCGATGGCGTGGCGGTGGAACTGGTTTATGAAAACGGCATGTTCGTGCAAGGCTCCACCCGCGGCGACGGTTACGTGGGGGAGGAGATCACCCAGAATTTGAAAACCATCAAATCGGTACCGCTGCGCTTGTTAAGCGATGGCGCGGCCATTCCGCGCCGGGTGGAAGTGCGCGGCGAAGTGTACTACCCGACGGCCGGCTTCAAAAAACTCAACGCCGAACGGGAGGCGAAAGGTGAGCCGGTGTTTGCCAACCCTCGCAACGCCGCCGCCGGCAGTTTGCGTCAATTAGACCCGCGAATCACCGCCCAACGGCCACTGGAGATTTTCATTCACAGCGTTGGACAATTGGTGGGGGTTAAATTCACCACCCATTTCGAAGCGTTGAATACGTTCAAAAAGTGGGGGTTTCGTGTCAACACCCACGTCGTAATTTGCGATGGCATCGCAGCGGTGATAGCGCAGTGTGAAAAAATCAGGGAGATGCGGGAGAAGTTAGACTACGACATCGACGGCGCGGTGATCAAGGTGAACAGCCTCGCGCAACAGGACGAGCTGGGCATGCGCACCCGCAGCCCGCGTTGGGCGATCGCGCTGAAGTACGAGGCTAAGCAGGAGACCACGCAAATTCGCGATATCATCGCGCAAGTGGGCCGCACCGGCGCGCTGACACCGGTGGCAATCATGCAGCCTGTGAAAATCAGTGGCGTGGAGATCACCCGCGCCACCTTGCACAACCAGGATGAAATCGATCGCAAAGACGTGCGCATCGGCGACTGGGTGGTGATTCAGCGCGCGGGGGATGTCATCCCCGAAGTGGTGAAGGTCATCGAGTCCAAACGCACGGGCAACGAGAAAAAATATCGGCTGCCGCGTAAATGCCCGGTGTGCGGATCGCATGTCGTTCGACTCGAAGGCGAGGCGGTGCATCGTTGTCAAAACCATTCGTGTCCGGCACAATTGAAAGAACGCATCCGCCATTTCGCGTCGCGCCATGCGCTGGACATCGAAGGGCTGGGGGACAAATTAGTCGATCAACTGGTTGAAAAGAATCTGGTCAAGGACGTGGCGGATATTTATCATCTGACCAGGGAGCAGTTCGCCGAGCTGGAACGCATGGGCGATAAGTCCGCACAAAACCTCATCGACGCCATCGAAGCCAGCAAAAATGTGGAATTGGCGCGATTGTTGTATGCTTTCGGCATTCGTTTTGTCGGCGAGCATGTTTCCAAGGTTTTGGCGCTCGAATTCAAGAATCTTGACAGTCTGAAGAGGGCAACGAAAGAGCGCTTGCTGGAAGTCTATGAAATCGGCCCGCAAGTTGCGGAAAGTGTGGTGCAGTTCTTCAGCGAGCGCCACAATCTCGAAACCATCGACAAGTTGCTGAAGGCCGGGGTCAAGGTAAAAAAAGTTGCCGAGTCCGAAAACCATAAATTTTCGGGCAAGTCTTTTGTTTTCACAGGAACGTTGCAGCACTTCACTCGCACCGAAGCCGAAAGCCTGGTGGAGAAGTTGGGTGGCCGCGCCACGTCGTCCGTCAGTCGCAACACTGATTACGTGGTGGTGGGCGAGAATGCGGGCTCTAAGGTGGACAAAGCGCGTGAGTTGGGGGTGGACCTTCTGTCAGAGGAAGAATTCAAGAAAATGGTACAGTGATAAAACCCGCACCCGGGGCTGTCTAAAAGTGTGGAGCGGCTGGCATTCACGCCTGTTTTTTGAGGGCCATTGCAGAATTTTGCAAAATGATTTTTTTGGACGCTGATTTACGCAGATTCTCGCAGAGTCTTAAGAAGTTTTGGCGGTGTTACTTATCATTCTAAAGGAAAATCAGCGTTTATGTGCGCAAATCTGCGTCCAGTTTTTTATTTGCAGGTGGCCTGGTGTTTCTGGCGAGATCTCATGCGGTCTCGCACTGGATGCCCGACAATCCCGCAGTGTCGGGACGAGCATGACATGGAGCTGGACTTTTGAGACAGCCCCGGCGTTCAGGATTGCCGAAGGAGCGCGGGCGCGAGATGGTTCTGAAATGGAGTATTAAAGTTAGAATTTTATAACATAAACCTACGAGGAGGACTCATGTCAAACAACGGCGATAGCGGGTTCGATTTTTTTAAAGGATTTCTTTTTGGCGGCGTCGTGGGGGCGGTGCTCGCCCTGTTGTACGCCCCAAAGTCCGGCAAAGAAACGCGGGACGAGATTCGAAAGCGTTCATTGGAACTGCGCGATGATGCCGAAGCCAAGTTGGAGTTGGCGAAACAACAAGCTGAAACCTATTTGGACGAGGCCAAAAAGAAATTGGATGAGTTGCGCAAAGAAGTCGAAGGTTCGGT
>DASWHH010000287.1:0-5620 GCA_036398295.1 bacterium | reverse complement strand
CAGGCTTCATCGGGCTTGTCCCTCGGCCTGTCTTGATAAGCGAATATGTTGCTATTGTCTTAAAGTCTGGTCTTAATTTCTCCTTTGGAAATTATTGGTGAAATATAAACAATAGTTGATGCGTTGTCAAGAACTTTTTTGATCCAGTGAAATGAATTTGCACGAAAGCCATAAAGTTCCAACCAGTGCGCGCGTCTTGCGATGGCTGCGTTTGCATTTTCTTGGGGTCGTTGCTGAACCTATTTCGACGATGAATCGCTAAGTGTGGTCACCGCAGGTTCCACCTGCTGTTCACTCACCTTCTTGAGATTCGCCAACCCCTGCTCGAACGTCGGGCCGAGCATGCCTTCCATAAAAAGTCCAAATACTCGGCCAACAGGGTAATCCAGATCGCCGGTGACTACCCATGCAACTTTCGTCCCATTGGCCGTCGATGTTAAACTCCAGTTGTCCGCCGCGACCATCGCCTGTGGGGTGAGGAATTCCAATTTTGAACGAATCGACTGATTCGCCACGACTTCCTCAATCGTCATGCGGCCCGTGCCGTCTTTGCCTTCCCATTCCCATTTCGAGCCAATCGTGCCGGCCTCGCCGTTGAAAGTTGATTTCATGGACGGGTCATTTTGGGTAAATGGATCCCATCTTGGCCAGTTCGGAAGATTGACAACCAACTCATAAATCACCTCAGCCGGTTGGTTGATTTCAATCGAGCGTTGGATGCGATAACTGGCTGGCAGAACGGCAGCGACGATTAGAAATAAAGCGACGAGTCCACCAACGACAAGCCCGATGATTTTTAAAACCTTCATGATTGTCTCCTCGGTTTTAGATAGAAGTTATTAAGTCCGCCCTTATTGGTTCTATTAAACTCTTTTCCGTTTTTCTTTATCGAGAACGACGGCCTAATTTCCTCGACAGCGATCGCGAGTTGTTCTTCTCAAAATGTTGCGAAAAAATGGGTTGCTTTCACCCTTTCACTTTTCTATTTTTAAACTGAAAATTCCTCTGTCATCTCAAATTCAGTATCCACTAAATTTCACGTTATTTCAAAAGGAGCCCTTATGAAAGGAGTCATTTTAGACGCACGCAAAGAACCACGAAGCGGATATCAACTTTCGGAGTTTGAGCGCACCACTGGAAAAGCTGTGACCGGATCCAGCGTTTGGCGTCATCCGAAAATGAAGGTGGAGTCCGTTCCCGAACCCGGCATTGGGCCCGACGAAGTGCTAATCAAGGTCAAATACTGTGGCGTGTGCGGCTCGGACGTGCATTTTTATGAGACGGATAAAGACGGCTACATGCTCTATCCCGGTCTCACCAAATTCCCCACCATAACCGGACATGAGTTTGCCGGCGAAGTGGTGGACGTCGGCAATAATGTGAAAGACGTCAAGCGTGGCACCTACGTCACCGTCGAAGAAATGATCTGGTGCGGCCACTGCGTTCCGTGTCGCAACGGGTTCCCCAACCACTGCACCAACCTCGAGGAGATCGGTTTCACCATCAACGGCGCGTTTGCGAATTACATCGCGGCCGGCGCGAAATACTGTTGGCCCGTGGACGCCATCCTCGAATGCTACAGCGATTTTGAGCAGGCGATGCAGGCGGCGGCGTGGTGTGAACCGACTTCCGTCGCGTACAATGCCATGTTCCCGCGCGCTGGCGGATTTGCGCCAGGCGCGTACGTGGTGGTGTTTGGCGCCGGCCCCATCGGACTGGCGTGCATCGCTTTGGCGCAGGCAGCGGGCGCTTCGAAAATTCTCGCCTTCGAAGTTTCGGACGTTCGCCGGAAGCTGGCGGAGAAGATGGGCGCGCAGTACGTTTTCAATCCGCTGGACTTCCTGTCTGCACAGGCAGGCAACAAAAACGGCCATAGCGTCCGCAGTACCATATTGGAAGTCACAAAGGGTGAGGGCGCAGATATGCTCATCGAAGCCGCCGGCGTTATGAGCCACACAATTCCCGAAATGGAAGCGTCGCTGGCCATTAACGGCAAGATTGTCATCATCGGCCGCGCGGCTGCGAAAGTTCCGATGTACCTCGAAAACCTGCAGGTACGCCGCAGCCAGGTTTTTGGCTCGCAGGGCCACTCCGGCGACGCCATCTTTCCCAGTGTCATTCGCTTGATGGCCTCGGGCCGCATCGATATGACCAAAGCCGTCACCTCGGTGCGTAACCTGGAAGAAACCCCGGACGCGGTGGCGAACCTTTCCAAGAACCGCGCCGACGGAAAAATCATGATCAAGGTGTCGTAACCTGGGATGGAGTGTTGGAGATCTGGAGTACTGGAGTGTTGCATGGTGGATTGATGGATTAATGGATCAATGGATCAATGGTTTTCAGTACTCCATTGCTCCATCACTCCATCACTGGTTTATTATAGTCAAGTGTTTTTTTCTTTTTTTGAAAGAGCATTTTTAAACCGATGACCAAGCTGATGCGGAGAACCCAACCCCGGGAGTCACACACCGAACGCAATGCGGGGGACCGGCCGGGACCTCAGTCTGGTCAAGTTTTACACCCAAGGCACCCTGTCCAACACTGGTAGTTTGAGGGTCTCACTATGAGCCCTGACCTTGCTTAATCGGGACTAAGGTGCAGGCGGGGCGTTATAGAGCTCCAGTCGAAGGTCATGCTGAGATGTCGTCATGCCTTAAGTATGGAATTTGATAATCATCCCCGCCTGGTGACAAAGAACTCAGGCTGCTTGTTTGAGCAGCGGATAATTCGAATACTCCGTCTGATATTCGCTATGATCACGAACCAGAGCAAACATAATCCCCAAGAGTTTGCGACAGATGGCCACCAGAGCTTTAAGTCGTGGCATGCCGCGCTGGAGATAGCTTTGATACTGCCGATGCAGGATGCCGCCTTTGTGCACCACGTTCAAAGTTGCGAAATACAAGAGCTTGCGCATCAGCGGGCGTCCGCGTTTGGAGATGCGGCGCCGGCCTTGGTGACGACCCGAGCTGAGTTCGTACAAATTCAAGCCAGCATATTTCATCAGCTGGTCAATGGTGGTGAAGTTACTAAACTCGCCCACTTCGCCGATGAGGCCCGCGACGGTTACGACCCCGACGCCCTTAATCGAAAGCAGACAGCGGCTATACGGCACCGCTTTCAGTTCTTCCGCCAGCTGCTGTTCCAATTGCGCTATAGAGCTTTCGCACAGGGCAATCAACTGCAACAGTTGTTCAAGCTCAGCCACCATTCCCTTTTGTCCGGCAACCAAGCCTACCGACTCACTGGCCGCCACGTAAAGCGCCTGGGCCCGTTTTTCTGCCAGACGGCCATGGCTGACTCGCCGAAGGATTCGCGTCAGTTCATCGCACCCCAAAGCCAGGATGGCTTGCGGGGTAGACGCTATCTCCAGAAGATGGCGGGAGCTTTTGGTCTTGAGTTTTTTCATCACCTCCAAAAATTCTGGAAACATCAAAAACACCAAGGCATGCAGTTGATTATAAAGCGTTTTGAGCCTTTCAAGATGGCGCTCGCGCGCATGGCTCAAGCGTCTCAGTTCGGCGGCGCTCCCTTCCGGTATCACCACCGACAGAAACCGTCCCAACTCCAACAAATCGGCTATCACATTGGGGTCTTTAGCATCGGTTTTGTTTGGAGAATTATCAAAAATCTCCTTGGCTTTTTTGGTGTGTGCGCCATTAACTTGCACCAGGCGTACACCCTTCTTGCTCAAAAAATGCATCAGCGGTTCGGCATACGGGCCCGTCGATTCAAAGCCAACGATGGCTTCGGTCAATTGCTTGTCGTGTATCATGGCTTTGACCTTTGCCCAAAACTTCGTGAAGCCGCGCCCGTTGTTGAAAAACTCAAACGTGGGAATTTCAGTACCATCCGGACAGCGACCGTAACCAGTGTGTTTGCTTTTGCCAATATCAACTGTCACAATCAGGGTTTGGTTGTTGATTATGCCCGTACGTTTACTTAAATTGCTGCGCATGGCTATGCTCCTTTCTCGCGTAAGTTAACCAACTTACTACTTTCAAAAAGGAGTATAGCCTTTTTTATGAAGTTTTCAACGAGCAGGCTATACTACAATATAGCAAGCTCCAGTGCTCCAAAAACTCCACGACTCTAAGAAATCCACGAACTTTAAGAACTCCACGAACCTTACGACAAACTTCACTGGACACGTATGAATGAGAACCAAATCCTCGAAAACCTTACCGCCGCCCCTGCCGTCAAAAAACTAGTCATTCACGCGCCGCTCATCGCTCGTAAACGTAAAGCCGGACAATTCGTGATCGTTCGTCCGAATGAACGCGGCGAACGCATCCCGCTCACCATCGCCGACAGCGACGTCGAGCGCGGTAGCATCACCCTGTTTGTGCAGGAGGTCGGGAAGACTACCCGCGTCCTCGGCAGCCTGCCGATGGGGTATAGTCTGCCCGATGTAGTGGGTCCGCTGGGCGAGCCGACGCACATCAAAAACTACGGGCGTGTTGTGTGCCTGGCCGGTGGCGTGGGCGTCGCCGAGATTTATCCGGTGGCGGCGGCGTTGAAAGCGGCGGGCAATCGCATGACCACCATCATCGGCGCGCGCTCGCAGAATTACATTATTCTGAAAGACGAGTTGAAAGCCATTTCCGATCGCCTGATGATCACCACGGACGACGGCAGCTTCGGCGTACCCGGGTTCGTCACCGATGGGTTGAAACAATTTTTCACCGCCGGCGAGACGTTCGACCAGGCGTTTTGCATCGGTCCGGTACCGATGATGCGCGCGGTGTGTGCGTTGACGAAAACAAGGAACCTTCCCACCACCGTCAGCCTCAACCCGATTATGATCGATGGCACCGGCATGTGCGGCGGCTGCCGGGTGACGGTTGGCGGCGAAGTAAAATTCGCTTGCGTCGATGGCCCGGACTTCGACGGGCATCTGGTGGATTTCGATGAGCTGGTGCGCCGCCAACAAATGTACCGGGAAGAAGAGACGGTTGCCCAAAATCTTAGACAGGATTAACAGGATATACAGGATAAAAGCAAAACAATTTTATCGAGAAAAATCAAAATAAAAATCATAGCCTAATGGAGGCCGAAATCATGCAGCACAGAGAATTAACTGAAAAAATCATTGGCTGTGCTTACCCAGTCTATAACAAAATGGGGTTCGGATTTTTAGAATCCGTTTATGAAAAATGTTTGCTTATCGAACTGAGAAAGGCCGGTCTCAGAGCCGAATCGCAACGGCCTATTACCGTTTATTACGACGACGAAGTTGTTGGCGACTTCGTGGCGGATGTAATCGTCGAAGATTTGATCATTTTGGAATTGAAATCTGTCGTGCGGGTCGTGAAAGCACATGAGGTTCAATTGGTGAATTACTTGACAGCAACCAGAAAAGATGTGGGACTGATTATCAACTTTAGCGAAAAGCAAGTGGAGATAAAACGCAAGGTCCGAGAATTACCTGACGATTACTCTATTTAAAAATTAGAATAGTGTTTTCAATCCTGTTCATCCTGTTAATCCTGTCAAAGATTTTTAGAATGGAGACGTATGAAAGCGATACCAGAAAAAATCCCGATGCCGGAACAAGCCGCCAATGAGCGGAACCGCAATTTTTTTGAAGTGAACCTCGGCTACGACGACAACCTCGCCG
>DASWHH010000286.1:0-5403 GCA_036398295.1 bacterium | reverse complement strand
CAAAGTGATGAGAACCTGATGCGCCTGTATCTAAAAAATGATGCGAACAGGCAGCTGTACGAGGATGAGATCGACGAGTTAATTAACAAAGACCAGCAACTGTTGATATTGTTCCACCGGGAACTGGGAAAACGCCATGCCAGACAAATTGCAAAAAGACTAAAAGAAAAAGGACTCCATAAGAAGTGGTTTGCGATTTATGATGAGGTCATTGTCGCCAGCGGTAGCGATAGAAAAAAGGCGGAGGAAAATGCAAGAGCAATCTTGACACCTGAAGAACTCGACTTCATCCACATATTCCAGGTGTGAAATGAATACCGATTACGAAGCTAACTACAAACCCGCCGCCAGGCTCATCCTGCTGGCGCCAATCATCTTCGTCCTCCACGTCATCGAAGAAGCGCCGGGGTTTGTGGCGTGGTTCAACGCCCACGTCGATCGCGGCATCACCGCGGAGCTTTTCATGAGCGTCAATATCGCCGGCGGAATCATCACTTTGCTGGTGGCGGGAATTGCCTGGTCGCTGCCGTCACCTCCGTCGCTGGGGATTGGGGTGGCATGGCTGAGTTTTCTCATGTTCGCCAACGGCATTTTTCATATCGTCGCAACCGGCGTTGACCATACTTATTGTCCCGGGGTCATCACTTCGGCGGTGCTCTATCTGCCCTATTTCGCTTGGCTGGCTACCAAAATTCTACGCGCCCGTTTGCTTGGCTGGCCACCATTTATTTTGGCAACGATCATCGGTGCGCTACCGATGCTGGTGCACGGCTATCGCATCGTGTTTTTGAGAAGTCGGTTGTTTTGAGGTTTATGCTGTCATTTCGAGCTGAGCGTAGCGAAGCGAGAAATCTGGCGTGAAACCGTACCAAGAAATGCGCTCGCGATTGATTGGGCGCAAGGATGATCTGTGTGCCGCCAGATTCCTCACCAGACAATCGGCAGAGCCGATCCGCTTTGCGGAAAAGCGTCTGGTTCGGAATGACAACCCGAAAGATTGGAGGAATCACGATGGCGTCTCTCTCTCTTCGTAACGCTTTCATCGCTTTTCGTCTCACCCTCGCAGTTGTGGTGTTTTGGCTCAGCATTCAAACGGCATTCAACGCTACCGGGCAATCGCCAGTCAATTTGCACCTGCTCACTCTCGCCGGTGTGGAGACCGTTGCCGCTGTGCTGTTTCTTCTCCCACAAACCCTGCGACTCGGCGGCGCGGGACTTTTGCTGACATTTACTATCGCCATCATCGCGCACACGCTACGGGGAGAATTTGCCGCGTCCCTTTTGGTTTATGCGGTCGGGGTGGTTTTTGTCATGGTACACGGCAGCGCGTGGACACCGCATCCTCCAACGGTCGCACCGAGGACCAATTAGCATGAACGCGGTCGCCTCCCCGATCAGTTTGCGGCGTGTTCATCTTTTGTTGGCGGTGCAATCCCTGGTCGTGATTTTGCTTTCCATCAACCGCTTGAGCCGCCTGACCCTCGGTCACGTTGCCGACAACGAATTCCTGCGCTGGGTGGATTTGAACAATATGCTGATCCTGCCGCTGATCAGCGTTACCGCTTTCTACTTGTTGAAAAAGCAACTCGAATACGATACTGTCGCTCGCAACCGCCTCAACCACCTGCTCGTCAGCAGCGCCTTTGTCATCGGCGTGTACCTGCTCGGCGCCGGCTACGGCGATCACGAAATCACCAACTACCTGCATGTGCGCTTCTGCAACTCCAGCGCTGCCGTCGAGAACATTCTCTGCCGTATCATCATCTTCAACGACGACGAGTTCTCCCACTGGGTCTTCTTCGCCGGCTTTGTTCTCATCAATGGATCGATGATGCTCATTCAAACGCTTTTTCCGCACCACGGGCTGAAAACCAAATGGGACGTGTCGTTATTGGTGGTGAACGGTTTGGTGATTGGACTGGCCATTTTCGCCAACCTCGCCTTCGAGCGCATCGGCGTCGATCTCTACATCGTGGCCATGCTCATGGCTTTGGCGCTGGGGTTGTTGAAACGGTACGGGGGACAGCCACTGCTCATATACTATGGAGTGGGTTATTCGTTCGGATTCGTAGCCACGGTAATCTTCAAAGCAGGCTCCTAAAAAAACCACAACACGGTGGGACGCCTAACGAAGGGCATCGCGACTGGTCGGGGTGCCCTTTTGTTTTAGTGGATTACCGATTCCATCCCTCAGCACTAAGGGAATCGTTCGAGATTGGACATTCGCTGTTCCTTGTTCGTTATTCATTTTGAGTCAGAAACCTTTTGAATGTCGAATATCGAACAAGGAATGTTGAATAATGAAGGGAAGCGCTCCGGGCGCCTAACGAATCTGCCCAAAAAAACGCATGATTTCCTGAATCAATTCATCAGGTTGGGTTGAGTGGGGACTGTGCTGGGGATCGATGATGTCCATTTGCGCGGCGGCATTCACGAATTCACCCTCCGAAAAATAACTCAACGCCAGGGTGATGCGAATGTCGAGCGCATCGATAGACGAGTCATGGGAAAAAACAAAATTGGGAGCGGCGGTGAGAGTGAGGAGGGCTTGAGCAATCGCGTTTTGAAAGTCGTCCAGCGCATGATTAGTAAGCGTGGCACCGGCACGGGCTTCGGTTAGATTTGGACTGCGGGTGAGCGCGTTCGCAAAATTTTCCCCCGATTCCTCGAAGTCGTCGAGACGGGCATAGGCCCAGCCGGCGCCATTGTAGGCTTCCACAAAATTGGCATCGGAGATTTTCGCCGAATCGAAGCGCATCACCGCCAGCGCAAAATTACCGGCTTCGAAAGCGGCCCAACCTTCATCGGTCAACACGTCGGCAGGACGGGGCTCGGGTTTGCTGGGATTCCCGTCGCCACAATGAGAGAGCAAAACAGAAATCGCAAACCACAAAAGCAGCTTAGTCTTCGCCATCTCACTTCACCAACAAAAGCTTTCGGGTGTTAACGTAGTTCCCGGCCTGCAATTGATACAAGTACACCCCACTGGCCACCGGCACCTTTTTGTCGTCGGTGCCGTCCCAGTCGAAAACATACTCACCCGCCGGCATGTCCTGGTCAATGAGACTGGAGATAGTCTGTCCTTTGAGGTTGATGATGCGCAAGGTGACATGGTGGAATTTCGGCAGGCCAAATTTAATGGAGGTATTGGGGTTGAACGGATTCGGGTAGTTTTGATTGAGAAAAAATGTCAGCGGCGCCGCTTCGTCGCTCGATTCGGGTAGAAATTGTTTGACGAACAATCGATACGTGCCGGTGCGGCCGATGAGCGTGGTGATGGTCTTGTTGCTCCGGTATAACTCGCCACCCATCGGCAGCCATTCACCGTTCTCGAATTGACAGATGGTCAAATCGTTTTCTGACTGCATGGCGATATCATCATTATTATAGTGGATGCTTAATTCTACCATCTTAGCAAAAGTCAAATCAGCCGGACCAAAGGTATAACCCAGCGCGGTGGGAATGAGGGTGTTGGTAACGTTGGTTTCGAGATCATCCTGCGCAGGTATGGTGATGAAATAAGTTGGTTTGGCGATGACTTTGGGCGGCAAAATGACGGATACATTTTTGTCGAGGCTGAAGAGTTGGCCCCCCTTTTGGGGCTCAATAAAATCGACGTTCAATTCGAGGGTATCGCTACCAACCGCAACGCCAAATTCGTGGCGGGCGCTAACGATCAGTTTGGCAGCGCCGGCGGAAGATAATCGAAAGCTGTCATCGACAAATACACTGCCGGAATCGCCAACGGCACGAAAACGGAGAGTTTTTGTGGAATTCCCGATAATAAACTTGCCTTCGACGCTGGCGGAACTCAACGGTTTTTCGCCGATAGCAAAAATATCCAAAGCCTGGCTGAACACTGGATTTTGCAGCAATCCGGCCGTCAGCCTGGGTACGGTTGGATCCGCAGGAACGGAGATGATGGCGCGCATAAAAAAGTTGAGACCGGCGGTAAAATGCGCCCAGCGATTGCGCTCGCGCACCAGAACCGCTGAGCGTTCGGTTGCGACTTTCGCCGTGTCCAGAACGGCAAACACGGTGTCACCAATCCCGGCGTTCATCAGCACCCAGGCTAAATGAAATTCTTCGCCCTTCCTCACCTGAATATTTCTGGCGCTGAAATCCACCTGGTTGAAGGTGATCGTCCCCGGGGCGCCACTCACACTGGCGACATCCACCGAATCAAGCTTGTTGGCAGGATAGTGGTTTTCGCTGCCATCGTCATCGTAAACGTAAAAGCGCACGCTGCCGCCGGCGCCGGCACGATCCCAGACTCCGAATTCTGCGCCCATCAGAATTCCGTTGGATGATGGAGTGAAACGCACAGCGAAAGAATCGAGATGCTCGTTGTTCAAGAGCGGCGATGGCATGCCAAGAGTAATGATGGTACGACTTTCCTGATCATGATATTGCAGCGTATCGTTGAATGCCATGGGACCGCCACTGCCATCGGCTGAAAACTGGTATTCCGTCGATGATGCTGAATTGGGGTTTTGCAAATAATATGGAATCAGCACCACACGGTCGATACCCACTCCAAAGTCCGGCACCGACAGGCCACCATCATTATTGGCATCCAACGGGAAGTCCAAAACCTCGGGATTGGCGTTAGCGCGCAGTTTAATAATTCTGGCTTCGAAGTCAGGCTGATTGTTTGGCCCGTCCAAATTGATGAGGAGATTTTCTCCGCCCTCAAAAACGTAATAGTCAGCTGCATAGGTATTGACCGCGGTATTGCGGCTGCCCACCGGCAGGAAAGCAAAGGTCTCGGTTGGCCGCAGAGCCGCCAAATCGAGCGATGGATATCCAAATAGCACGTCGCCGGCGCCGGCGTCCAAATAATTAGCGACGACCCAGTTACGGAAGATGTCAGCAACGGTCACACCCGGCGCGCGCGGGGCCAGCACCATTTGCAGCGCAGAAATGCCGGGATTGGGGTTGGCCACAATGCTGCGCAACAGCGAATCGCCCCCGTAATGATCTGCGAGATAGGCTATCCACAGGAAAGCGCGGGCGTAATCGCGGGGATGCCGCGACCAGCTCATGAGGGTGAAATCCGGACTGTCCAAAAAGAGTGATGGACTGTTGGTGAGGCGAAAGCCGTTACGGAAGGTCGCGTATTCCGCTAAACCTTCATTAATCCAGACCTCCTCGCTGCGATCGTAGTTCCAGTGGATGAGATGTTGAAATTCGTGGGCGAGAGTTCCGGCAACGTCTTCAACTCCAAAACGACTCAAGCGCGTGATGTCCATATAAAGCATTTCACGCTCGTTGCTTCTGGGGATCTGGCTGCGGGGAAACTGATTACCCGACCAGAAATACCCGGCAATATCGCCCACCAGGCTGGCCGGCCCTTCAATTGCCAGAAATAGTATGGTGATCCGGCTGTCGTTATCTATACCC
>DASWHH010000285.1:0-3999 GCA_036398295.1 bacterium | reverse complement strand
TATATTTGCAACGTTCTATTTTATCTTCTTCTGCGTTGAATATGCCTAAAAAGCAATCTGAATCCCAGTAAAGCCTTTCTAAATCAGCCATCGCTTAATCCCTTAGTATCCCAATCATATCATGGAAATTTTGCCGATCTTTCTCTTCAATAACTTTTTGTCAGAAAGCAAGAAGAGCCTTCCCTCAATAGAACCATAAGCCTTTTCTCTTGGTTTTAAAATAGATTTATAACCATATTAATTTTGCATTGCAAAATGATTTTTGTTTACTCGGCTTGCATCCGTCCCGGATTATTTTTAATTTATGATTAAATCCGGCAATGAACATGCAAAAAGGAGTGGCACAATGAACAGACTCTCGTTTCGATGGTTCTCCGGTTTCATGCTTTTGTTTGGTTTGCTTATCACGCATGCAGCCCAATCTCAAACCAAGCTTCTCCGTTTTCCAGACATTCATAACGACGACGTGGTTTTTTGTTACGGTGGAGACCTGTGGAGGGCTGCGGCAAACGGTGGATTGGCGGTGCGTCTCACGGCTCACCCCGGGCTGGAGCTGTTTCCCAAGTTTTCTCCTGATGGCAAATGGCTGGCGTTTACCGGCCAGTACGATGGCGACGAGCAGGTGTACCTCGTCCCCGCGGAAGGTGGCGAACCGAAGCAGCTGACCTTTTACCCCGCCCACGGTCCATTGCCGCCGCGCTGGGGCTACGATAACCAGGTGTATGGCTGGACACCCGACGGGAAGAAGGTGGTTTTCCGCTCGTTGCGTGACGCTAACCGCGGCAGTTGCGCGACCGCGCTTTATACCGTAACCCCTGAAGGCGGGATGCCAGTTAAGTTGTCGATGCCATCCTCCGGAGCGGGCGATTTTTCCCCCGATGGCTCTAAAATAGCGTACTCGCCATTGTTCCGCGACTTCCGTACCTGGAAACGCTACCAAGGCGGCTGGGCACAGGATTTATACATATTCGACATTAAAACTCATGAGGCACAAAAAATCGCCGCCAGCGTCCGCAGCGAACGCGATCCCATGTGGATCGGTGGCACCATTTACTTCACCTCGGACCGCGATGGGACCTACAATCTTTTTGCCTTCGATATTGGAACCACTGAGGTGCGCCAACTTACCCAAAGCGCCACGTGGGACGTGCGCTGGCCATCGTCGGACAATCGCAGCCAGGTTGTGTACGAGCTCGATGGTGAACTGCAAGTGTTCGACGTGACTACCCAGGAGGATCGTCGAATATCGATCATCGTTCCCGATGACGGACTGGCTAGGCGCCCCTCACGTTACTCCGCTGAGAAAAATATCGAAGATTTTGAGCTTTCGCCGAAAGGCGAGCGTGCTCTGTTTGTGGCGCGCGGCGATGTCTTTACGGCGCCAATTGAAAAAGGCCCAACCCGCAACCTCACCAACACTTCGAATGCTCACGATAAATGGGCGCGCTGGTCCCCGGACGGCGCCCGGATCGCATTCATTTCCGATCGCACCGGCGAGGATCAAGTGTACCTGATCAATCAGGATGGCAGCGGTCAGCTCGAACAGCTCACCACTCAATTCAATAGGATGTTGAATGTACCAGGTTGGGCCTCGGATGGCAAGCGCCTCGCCTTCTCAGACAAGGATGGAAAACTCTACGTGCTCACCATCGCCTCCAAACAGGTTCAGGAAATCGCCGACGATGAGTTCGGTGGCATCTCCGACTACGCCTGGTCAAACTGCGGCGGCCACCTGGCATTTTCGATGAACGATTGGAGTGGTTACAGCTCGATTTACGTTTGGAGCGTAACCGACGGTCAGCGCCGGCGGATCACCGGTGAAAATTTCAATGAGTACGGGCCGGCGTGGGATCCCGATGGCAATTATCTTTACTACCTTGCAGATCGTGAATTTGCGCCGCAAATCAGCAGCTGGGAATGGAATTTTGCCGGCAATCGCACCGCCGGCATTTTTGCCATGGCGCTGCGCAAAGACGTAAAGAATCCCTTCGCTCCGGAAAGCGATGAGGTCACGTTAGGCGAGGGCGAAAAGGAAGATAAAGAGAAAGCCAGGGACGGGGATGAAAAGAAGGACGACAAAAAAGTAAAAGAGAGCAAGCCGAAGGAATACATCAAGATCGATTTTGATGCTTTGGATCAGCGGGTGGCGAGGGTTCCGGTCGAAGCGGATAATCTCGGCTCCGTTACGGCCATAAAAGAACATCTCTTGTTTACCAATACCGGTGCGCCATTTTACGGCCGCGATAGTTACAAAAAAACCAGTCTCGATATTTTCTCCATCAAAGATCGCGAAAGCTCAACGTTGGCTGAAGATATTTCAGCTTATGCGATTTCCTCGGATGGCAGCAAAGTGCTGGTACGGCAAGAGCGCTCGTACAATCTTTACGATGCCAAACCCAAGGCCAAAGATAAGAAAACCGTCTCCACCAAAGATTTGATGGTAGATCGGATTCCCGCGCAGGAATGGGCGGAAATTTTTGATGAGGTCTGGCGCCGCTACCGCGATTTCTTCTACGTCCGCAACATGCACGGGTACGACTGGAAGGCGATCGGCGACCAGTACCGCACTTTGTTGCAACACGTGGCGCATCGTTCCGACTTGAATTATGTTTTGGGCGAAATGGTGTCAGAGTTGAACGTCGGTCACGCCTACATTGCGGGCGGCGATTTTGAGATTCCCGAGCGGCCTAAAGTTGCGCTGGCGGGGGCCCGCTTCGAATTGGACGAAGCGGCTGGGCGCTATCGCATTTCCAGGATTTTCAAAGGCGACAACGAGGAAGAGAAATATCGGGCGCCACTCACCGAAGTAGGCGTCGATGCCAAGGTCGGCGACTATGTATTGGCCATCGACGGAGAAGAACTCAAAGCCAACGACACCCCCTATCGGCTGCTGCAACACAAAACCGATCCCGTTACATTGACTCTGAACTCTCAGCCGACGATGGATGGCGCCCGTCGAGTCACTTACAACCCCATCACCGACGAGTCCAATCTGCTTTACAAAGAATGGATCGACGGCAACCGCGAGAGAGTCTCGCAAATGACCGGCGGGCGGGTGGCGTACCTGCACCTGCCGGACATGGGTGCCGATGGTATTTACGAATTCATCAAATGGTATTATCCCCAGATTCGCAAAGAGGGATTAGTGGTGGATGTGCGCTCCAACGGCGGTGGCAACGTCTCACAGTGGATTATCGAACGTCTCGACTCCAAATTACTGGGAACCCGTTTCGGCCAATCCAGCGATAAGGCCTTCACCTACCCGGCCACCGTTTTTCATGGCCCCATGGCGTGTCTGGTCAACGAAACTTCTGCCTCCGATGGCGACATCTTCCCACATCGTTTCCGCGAAGCCGGACTCGGGCCGCTGATCGGCAAGCGCACCTGGGGTGGAGTGGTCGGCATTTCCGGCCGCGGTCCGCTTCTCGATGGCGGGCAAGTGTTTGTGCCGCTGCAGGCCACAAACGATGTGAATGGCAATTGGATCATCGAGGGTCACGGCGTCGACCCGGATATTGAAGTGGAGAACGATCCCAAAAGTGTGCTGGCAGGACGCGATCCGCAACTCGAGCGCGGGGTGCAAGAGGTGCTTAAGCTGATGGATGAGAAAAAAATGAAGCTGCCTTCTCGGCCACGGGATCCCGTGAAAACCAAAGCGCCGATTTCGACCAACGGTCAATAATTTGAGGTTGATGTGGGGCTGTCCAAAAAGCCAGTTTTCATGTCATGCTCGAATGCTTTTGTCGGGCATCCAATGCGAGACCGCAGGAGATTCCCGCCAAAAACATGCGGGAATGACAGCCTCCTGACCCCTTTTGGACAGCCCCACAATTCAGTTTTGATGACCTCCCCAAAATCATAAAACAAGATTTTTCTCACTGCATTGTGATATTCGATATTCTCCACCGCTACCGCCCTATCATCGACGACTGGCCGGCCTTCATCGCCGCTCTCCATCGTCCCTTACCCACCTGCATTTGGACCAACACTTCACGCATT
>DASWHH010000284.1:0-2192 GCA_036398295.1 bacterium | reverse complement strand
GCCTTCTCCAGGTTTACAAATGGTACCAGGCTGCTGTGGGCCGTAACTCGCATCTTGATCTTTTCCGAGTCATCGACAACCTGGTTGTAACGCTGCAAGCGCTGCAGAATGACTACTGCAATCCGGACTAATTTATCCGGATCACTGTTCAAAGTGATGATGCCGTTGCCCGTCGGGCAGACCAACACCTCGTCGACACGATTCATTTCGGCCGAAATGGATTTTAGAAATGTGACAAACGGTAACTTGGAGCTATCCGGATTGGCGTCGAAATTGGCGATTTCAAAGATCCCGAGGGTGTTGCAGCGATTCAAGATCGCCGCTGATTCCGGCGGCATGGTGCTTTCGTTTTGTTCCAGTTTCTGGATGAAATCGCGCTCGAAATCAAAGATCGGATCGACCTGAACGGCAACCGTTTGACCTTCAGAATTTGTTCCCTTTTTAGGAAGAGACTTATCCAGAATGAAGAATTCGTACTCGTCGTTGCCAAGCTTTTTGCGTCCATTGGGCTTGAAGTTCAAGAACAAATTCTTGAGGTCGAGATAAATCTCAAGGTCGGCGATTCGGCGGAGAGGTTCGTCAAGGTTCTGAAACTTCAACGATAGTTGTACCTCAATCGGGGTGATCTCGAATGCCAGGCCGTTCTCTTCAGAGCGGGCCTTTTTTTCCAACAGCGTCTCGCAAATCGGCTTTAGGTAGTTAGGATTCTCGTGCGAATGCTGATACAGGTCTTTGAGAACCGTCAGCGCGTCGTCGAATTTTGATTCGCGCCATGCGGTCGTGAGATAAACGCTCAGCAATTCCGGGTTCTCTCCACAGTCCAGCAGCGTCTGGCGCAGCTCCGCAATGTCGATCGACTTGGTCGATTGTCTGAATACTCTTTCCAGGGCGGTTCGAATCTCCTCTTCAAAGGGCGGCGAAAATTTTAACGAACGGCGATAGACTTTGAGAGCCGGATCTTCAACAACCTCTTTTTTCAAAAACAGAGTGGCGAGGGTGAGATATAAGCCTTCATCAGTTTCATTTGCCGCCACCGACTTTTTGTAAATGCTGAGTGCCTCTTCTGTAATCAATTCGCTGCGCGCAAGTACCAGGGCGAAATTGGTGAGTATTTCACTGTCTTCGATACCATTGTTCACCAGCTGCCGAAATTTATCTGCGGCGCGTTGATTTTCTCCGTTTTCCAGATAGGCTCGTCCCAGAGCTTTTAGCAAGTCCACCACTTCCTGATCGTACCTTTGTCCCGCATTGGTTGTCATGGATACACTTTCATCCTTCTCATTTTCGAATCGAGTTCTTTTTCCATTATCTGGATGGCGCTCATGTCCGTGCGGCCCTGATTCAGATAGTGGTTCGCGAGGATGGAGGTGATTTCTTCGCGCTTATTGGTTAAAATGTTCAGGCGCAGGATGGTTTCGTAGACCTTCAGGGCACGTTCGTCCCGGCGTTTTTCGAGCAGGTAGATGTTTGCCAGAAAAGGATAGAGTTTGATTTTCCCGGGGTTTTTTTGAAGCATGCCTTCGTAAAGGGCTGCTGCGCGATCGTATTTGCCCTGCAGTAGATTAAAACGTGCCCGCATCGTCGGTGTGAAAACGAAAATCACCCCAGAGGAGAAAATCAGCAAAACCACTGCCCAACCGGCGATCGGGATCCAGCGCAACGTCATCTCCGCAGGTTTCCGGTCAGCGCCGCGCGGCGGGCTCTTGCTCGCATTGAAGCGGGCGTCGGCGAGCTTGTTGCGGACGTCGCCATAAGCAGGATCGAGATCCTGAACCTTTTCGAAGGTCAAAACCGCCTGCCGCCACTCGCCGTTCTGCAGCGCGATCAGGCCTTCATCGTAAAGCTGGGAAAGCGCAAGCTGTTGCTGTTGCGCCAGGGAATCGCGGCTCGCTTTGATTAGCGTTCGCAAATCGCGGTAATTTGGATTGATGGCAGTCAATCTTTCAAACGAAGTCAGCGCCGTCTGCCAGTCGCCAACCACCATGTGTGACAGACCCTCCTTGTAAATCGGCTCTTGAGTATCGCCAACGACTTCACTAGCTGAAAGGGATTGCTTTCTGGCCGCGGTGGTCTCAGAAGGCGAGGGTCTTTTATTGTTTTCATTGAGTGAGAAATCGGCCGCGGTTCGAGAAGGACGCCGCGCATTTTGCAATTCCTGCAACTGCAGTTGTGAGTCTTTGTAGTTGGGGTCG
>DASWHH010000283.1:0-10229 GCA_036398295.1 bacterium | reverse complement strand
GACGATCCTTGCGACGGTTTGGTGACGGCCACGTTGTCGTTCAATCTGAGCCCGGTGGGGGACCTCTATCAACACTTTTATCGTGGCAAGGACGAGATCATCATCAACGTGTTTGAATACTACGAAACGGCGCCCGGCAATAAGGTGAGCGCGCACTATTTTCCGAACTAACTCTGGGAGGGACCGCGATGAAAGTTTTAGCTATTCTCAATGTGACACTTTTGCTTTTTAGCTGCCAACACAACTCAATGAATCCTGAAACCCTTGACAAGTCATTCCAGACCGGAATACAGCTCCAGATAGACCTGCAACAGGGTTTTGCCGGAAAGTTTGTCCGAGTTGAGCTGAATGGTGAGGAGCAATTTCGAGGGACCATCTCTGACCTGGTCCCCTTTGCCGGCCCCGAGGCTTCCTTTACCAGCACGACGTTTCAGAAACGGAATCTCATCACGGTCTACTGGCGCTGTCCCAGCTCATCTGCTTGTGGAAATTTGCAGCACACCCAGGAAATAAGGTTAGGGAACTCGGAGAAATATTATATCGGAATGGTAGTCTCGGGTAACTCGATCATCTTGCAGGTACTGGACACGCCATTCTTTTACCTTTAAGACCGCCTTTTGATCTGACTTACCGAGCAGGGCGCGGCCACGCGCCCATGCTGAATTAGCCAATCCATATTTTCAAACGGAAGATCAAGATAATTTTGTCCTGTGCCGTGCCCCTACGGCGATGCAACAGTCGGAAACCGGCTTTTTCCAAGAAAGTCGGTTTCTTTTTTTGGTTTCGATTCGTACTATTTGCCTGTAGGATGTACTTGCCGTACGAAGTCGGCTGCACCTTAGTGCGGAGCGACGAAGCCCATCGCCGGGCATTTTCATTGACACCGGAATATTTAATCCACGCCGAACGCGGACTCGCCGGCGGAACGCTGTGGTTCAGCGACTACGGCATCCAGCTCTCCCGCGGCTTTCGAGCGTTGAAGGTGTGGCTCTCCATCAAAGCGCACGGCATCGAAAAATTTGGCCGGCTGATCCAGCAGAATGTCGAGCAAGCGCTTTACCTCGCGGACCTCGTTGACGCTGCGCCAGAATTGGAACGGCTGGCGCCCGCGCCTCTCAATATTATCTGTTTCAGATTTAGGTCGGACAAGTTGGGTGACGACGCGATGAATCGCCTCAATCAAGAAATTCTGTTTCAAGTGCATGAGCGCGGAACTGCCGCTCCATCATACACCACTTTGAATGGTAAGTATGCGATCCGGGTCGCCATCACCAACCATCGTAGCCGCCGTGAAGATTTTGAGATTTTGGTTCGAGAAGTGATTCGGATTGGCCGGGAGGTAGAGTCACGATTCGAATAGCGGCTTCGAAACAAAGGTAGTTAGCTCTCCGAACTCAAGCACTGGCGAAATTCACCGAGAATTTCGAAAAATTTCTTTCATACTTCACTTACAAATCCGCAAATTCTCAAAATCGCTTTCCCCTCGTTTCTTTCCGGTTGTTGGCTAATTACAAAAGCGTATTTCAATTGTGTAATTTGCTCGGCGCAAAAAAGCAGGTAATTATCAAGTCCTGAAAGCCATTGTCGATAATAGATTCAAAGGATTTTTAATTAATCAGAGGAGCAAAATGCGACGCTTATTTTACATTCACCCAAAAATCCAATTCGCGTTCACGGGCTTTATGTCCGGGCTGTTTGCAGTAGAATTGATCGTGTTTGGTTTTTTGATTGTGTTGATTGAAAAGCAGCTGCCATCCTTAGCGGGCGATTACGGAATCTACCTGCGGTTCGGTTCGATGTTCGTCCTCATTCTGATCGCAACTGTCATCAATCTTTTTTTCGGCGCGCGCCTTTCGCATCGCGTTGCTGGTCCGCTGGTTCAAATTCAAAGGACTTTGGAGAGAGCTCAGCGCAGTGATTACTCAGCACGGGTCCAAACTCGATCCGATGATTTATTGCAGGAAGTCGGCGCTGGACTTAATGTGCTGTTGCAGAGACTTGAAATCCAACAAAACACCCCGATCAACCCACCCAAAACGAACAGAGTCGTCAAAGTGGTCGCAAAGCGTCCACGCAAATCAAAAACTAAATCCCAAAACTAGTATCACTTCAGGCAAGTGTATCCCTTTAAAGTGTAGTGAGTAACAACAGAAGTAAAGTAGCAAGGAGGTTCTCATGATTAATTTATCAAGAATCAGAAGTCATTCTAAAATTCGGGAAGCCTTAGTTATAGTCTTCGTCATACTAACGAGTCTGCAAGTGTCGGTCCTGGCGGCTGGCGAGCTCAATCGATTCGTTTTCAGTGACAACATCGGCAACCCCAAGTCCTGGAAGCCAGGTGAAGTCAATGTTGGAGAGGACATACCCGACGTCGTCATCACTGCCGTTGATGCTAACGGTGACAGGGTAAGCAGTTTTAGCGGCACCGTATATCTCACGCAACAAACGGATTATGGCATTGGGCGAATTTCTCCCGAAACCGTGCACCTGGTTGACGGCCAGTGGCAAGGGACGCTGCGCGTCTTTCGAGCTGGCACAAAAAAGTCCAGCACCGGCGTGGTGGGCGATGCCTGGATTCGCGCCTATGATGGCGACAATGCGCATTTCGGCGATAGCCCCCATTTCTGTGCGCGCGCCCTGTCTCTGAATCGACTCCTTATATTGTTGCCCGGAGAGGAGATGCTCCCCGGCAGTGCTTTAGGAAAAATCGGCCAGCCCCATAGGCAATACCACGGTGCTAATTTCAACATTGACATCTATAGCACCGATGAATTCTGGAATAGAGTCAAGCCAAATGCAACGCAAAAACTTTTCTTCACCTCCGATGATCCCCTGGCCGTTTTGCCCAGCTATGTTGACTTACTCGAAGGCACGAACACACTGAGTGTCACAGTGCAGATGAACACGAACCTTAAAACCATTTCGGTGCAGGATATAACAGACAACGGCATTGACGCCTATATCACTCCGCCGATTGTGTTGACCAACGAGACTTTGCATCATTTTGAAATTAGCGAGATTGTTTCGCCGGTAGTCGCCGGGCAACCGCTAAGCATAACCGTGTCGGCACGATCTGTGAGTAACGTTTTGATAACCGATTTTAACGGCTATGTCTACCTGTCTGCCTCGACAGGCGAAGGGACGTTTAGCCCCAACCTGCTGAGCCCGCTGGCAAGCGGTCAGTGGACCGGTGAGATCACCTTGACCCGTGCGCAAAACGGAGTAGTCTTAACGGTGGCCAATGATATCACCCCGATGTACACGGGCGCCAGCAATCCGTTCAATGTCGTCCCCGGCGATATCAGCCGTTTACAGATCTTGTTGCCGGGACAGGAAGCCACACCCGGTATCGCTCCCGGAAGAATCGGCGCGGCCACCACGCAATTCGTTAATGTCGCATTCCCGGTAGAGGTTCGCGTTACGGATGCCTGGTGGAATTCGGGTCAACCCAGCAACCTGGAGCTCCATTTCACCGCCAGCAACTCCGAAGCGATCTTGCCGGCGGATGTCACTCAGAATATCGCGCAAGCTTCCTATGACGTGAGCTTTACCACGGAAGGTCAGAGTCGTGTTTTTGTGAGTGCGGTAAATCAGGGCGTACGGAGCGACACCTCGAGCCAATTTTATGTGGACCTGGGATTGGTGAGTCACTTTGAATTTTCGCCAATCGCGACCCCGCAAGTCGCCGGACGTCCATTCTCAGTCCAGATCCGGGCGATGAACACCTACAATAATCACGTCACTAACTTTAACGGGGATATCATACTTTCTGCCTCAACCGGCAACGGTACCATCTCCACAACCGGCGTCACCCTGACGGATGGCACCTGGGAGGGTGAGTTGTATCTGACGGCGGCCACCACTCAAGCAGAGGTCTATGCCGCCGACTACGTTGCCCCACCTAACAACCACACCGGCACCAGCGGTGGTTTTGAAGTGGTTCCCGACACCTTGGCCGGACTGCAAGTCGTGCTGCCGGGCCAGACGGCGACGCCGGGCGTAACCCCGGGCTTCAAAAATGAAACATTGTCCCAAGTCGCCGGTGTTCCGGTTAATGTAACCGTGCGCGCGGTTGACAAATTTTGGAATTTGATACCCAGCTGGAGTGATTCGGTACTCCTGAACTCGACCGACGACTTTTTTATGGGGGACAAAGCCATCGAGTTGCAAAATGGGCAAGGGCAAGTTGAGGTCAGGTTCCGCACCGCAGCGGAGCAGCGACTGTTTGCCAGCTTTGCTGCAGTAACTGGTTTGCCGACGGCACAAAGTGAACCGCTTGCGGTTTCGCCCAACACGTTTGCCCAGTTGCTGTTGTTGTTGCCCGGTGAGAGCATTTTACCCGGAGACGACGAGACTGACCTGCTGCGCACCCCGGGCCGCAGCGGAACGGCATCCACGCAGACGGCCGGTCTGCCTTTCATTGTGGAGGTGGTGGCGGTGGACACTTACTGGAACCCGGCGCAAGATGTGCCGGTCGATCACGTCCATCTATACATCACCGATAGCCAGGCAGTTGTTGTACCGGCGACGGATACCCTGACTGCTGGCAGGGCTCAATTTACGGTAAGCCTGTTCAAAGGCGGCAACCAGGTGCTGCGCGCCATCGATGACGATAACAGCGGCATTCAGCAGTCCCCGGACGCTATTGTCCCCACACTCGTCGGTGGCCTGCATTACGAAATCAATGTATTTTCAGATAGTCTCGTTGCCGGCCAGCGGTTTTGGATGCAAGTGATATACAAGAACGGCGTCGGCGATCTGGTACCCGCCAACCATCTGGTCCGGATGAGCGCGCTATCGGCGGCAACCTTTCAGGAAGTTCCCGGAAATTTGTTAGTCACAGCTATTAATCTCATTTCGGGTCAAAGGACATTCGAACAGTCTTTCGATCGCGCCGTCAAAATTCGCATCAAAGTTGAAGATGATTTCGGAACCGAGCCCGCCTATTCCGACGTGCTTGACATCAAGCCCGGCAGCGTCGCTGCGCTAAACATGACTTCGACGAAGACCGAGGTTCGCGGCGAAGAAGAAACTGAGGTTCGGGTAACCGTGACGGATGCCGTCGGCAACCCGACGCCCGATAAAGAAGTGCAATTTGAAATCGTTGCCGGCACCGGTCACTTGAGCGTCTCGACAGTTCTGACTGATAGTATGGGTGTCGCGCGATCCATGTTCAGGGGCGGCAGAATCACCGAGGTCAATGAAATTAACGCTGCGGTGGATTCGATAGCGACGTCTCATGAAATAGTAGTGAATTTGACCCCTTCAACAATGGCGGATGGCGAGGTGGTCAATTATCCGAATCCGTTTGGAGTCGAGGCCACTCAGACTCATATTGACTACTATCTCAGTGAAGACGCCGATGTGACGCTGAAGATCTTTGACCTTTTCGGCAACCTGGTGTGGACTGCCGAATTCGCGGCCGGTATGCCCGGAGGTCAGGGACGGAGTCGCAATTTGCATCCTAATTCGGTGGAGTGGAGAGGCGTCAATGACCGCGGACAAACAGTCGGCAATGGCGGCTATATTCTGGTAGTGAAAGCCGATGCCGCGGGCAAAGTTGTCATGAATGCGAAACGAAAAATTGTGGTGATGCGGTAGTGGATATTCGGGTTGGGAAACTCTGACCGTCCCGACCATTTTGGACTGTCAGAGTTGAAAAATGCAAAACAAAAAGATGGAGAATTATAAGATGAACAAACTACTCACATATCTGATTGGCTTCAGTGTGGTTCTCACGACGGGATTCACTGAAACATTGCGGGGGCAGGAGGGTCAGGCTGGTGCACCGGGCGCCTATCTTTTCAATGGTGTCGGGGCGCGCGCTTTAGGAATGGGGGGGGCATACACGGCGCTGTCCAATGACGCAACCGCCATTTACTGGAACCCGGCGGGCCTGGCCACTCAGAATCCGTTTCAATTGTCGTTCATGCACGGCATGTTGTTTATGGACACCGCCATGGATTTCCTCGCTGCCAGCGCTCCTACCAAACAGTTCGGCAGCTTCGGTATCGCGCTGTTCGCTCTCACCTCGGGTGAGTTTGAACAACGAGACGGCTTGAATAACCCGGTTGGCAGCTTTGATTCCCGCGACCTGGCGTTTATCACCTCGTGGTCGAAAGAAATCATGCGCAATTTTTCCGTTGGCATCAACTACAAGTTCGTCAGCCAGAAGATTTTGAGCTACTCGGGCAGCGGTCACGGCATCGATTTTGGCATCAAGAAACGCTTTTTCGACCGTATTGATGGCGGCCTAATGGTGGTAAACCTCCTGAAACCCAACGTCACCCTGGTGCAGCAGGCGGATAGTTATCCCATGCAAGTCCGCGCCGGCGTCGCCAGTGCGTTTATCAATGACAATCTGGTGCTGAGTGCTGACATGTCAAAGCTGGCCGGTTGGGGCGGCTTGGGCATTCACTTTGGCGCTGAATATAACGTGATGAACAAATTTGCCCTGCGCATGGGCATGAATGAAGACAACATTACCTTTGGCGCCGGCTTCAGTTTTGATAAGTTAGGCGTCGGGTACAGCAATGGCGCTACTTCCGATCTGGGTTCGAGCCATCGCTTCTCGCTGGACTATACCTTTGGCGGCTTTTCGGTTGACGCCGACGCCACGCCACGCATCTTTTCACCCTCCGGTGAATTAAACATCACGCGCATCAAGTTAGCAGTGAAAAGTCGCACCGAGATCAAAGATTGGCATTTTGTGATTGTTGATCAGACCGGACAGGTGATCCGGGAGTTCTCAACCGCCGGCAAGCCTCCGACAGAAGTGGTTTGGGACGGTCGCAACGGCGAAGGAACGCTGGTAGCCGATGGCCGCTATGAATATCGTTTCGAGGTCCAAACCGCCGACGACCGTCACCTTAAAGCGAGTGGCGCGTTGGTGACTATCGATACCGCCGGCCCACAGGGTATTGTCGAAGGGGCAGAGGAATAAATGTGAAACGGCAAACCTGAAACGTGTGGGTATTCGTGTCTCACGTCTCACGAGTAAACGAGGTAAGAAATATGATGAATCCAAAGCATAAGATAATGGCAATCGCTGGCGCGCTGCTCGCGAGCTGGTTCCTCTGCAGTGAGTTGGTTAGGGGTGAGGAATCCTTGTGGGAGCAGTACACAAAAGCGGCCAAATTATATGAACAAAACGGTTCCTCCGCGGAAATCCTCTCCCTGTGTGACGAAATCCGCAAAGGAAGTAGTGAGCCGTTTTTGATCGCCAGAGCTTCACTGCTGCAGTCGCAAGTTTTGGTAAAACAAAACGACTATCGTAAGGCGCACAAGGCTCTGGAAGAGTTGCTGCTCATGAGCAAGAAGTTGCCGGCGGCCGTACTGGATGAAGCCCGATTGCGATCGGCACAGATTTATCTCCAGGAAGGACAAAGCGATCGCGCCCTTGCCATGTTTGAAAAAGTGGCTCAAAACGGCGGTGCCGAAGCGTCGGGATTTTTCCGGCAAGAAGCCCGCCTCGGCCTGGCATGGCAACTCAGCAACGCCAACCATCCCGATGCCTTTGCCAGAGTCGATTCGCTGCTGCAGGCTCTGGTGCAGGATCAACGCGTCTATGAACAAGATGAACGCGTGTTGATGGTGCGGGCGCGGCGCGAATTGGCTAACAATCGTCCCGATGCTGCGATTAAACTGCTGAGCGCCTGTGAAGGCGCCCCGGCGCTTTCCTATCTCGCCCGCGCTTACGAACAGGCGAGCAAGCCGATGATGGCTGTCGGTATTTTGAAGAAAATTCACGACCACACACCTAATTCACCCGCGGGCGAAGAAGCCTTGTTTCGGGCCGGCGACGTATTCATGCGTGCCGCAGACTGGATGGCGGCCCGCGAGCAGTTCAATCGTTTTCTGCAAACGTATCCAACGGGCGCGTATGCCGCGGAGGCGCGGTTTCGACTCGGCTGGACATATATTCAGAATAACGAATTCGAAGCGGCGTTGAAGGCTTTCCGCTCTGTAAACCTCCCCGAGCGTCAGAGCCATATTTCTTACATGGAGGCGGAGTGTCTCCGCCAGATGGGCGCCGGCCAACCCGGGAAACTTCAGGAGGCGATCAACAAGTACAACAGCATCGTGGCGCTGGATCCGAACTCGACGTTGGCGCCGTTGGCCAACTTGCGCGCCGCCATCGCGCGAATGGAAAAAGGCGATGAGCAGGATGCCATTATCAACTTGCGGCAATTTCTCTCGCTTCATCCCAAAGATGACCTGGCTTCCGCCGCCACCTTTTTTCTGGCGCAACAGCAAGGCGGCAGCTACTTCGAAGAGATTCTGCAGAAATACGTTGGCACGGTGATTTTCGATGCCGCACTGGTATCGTTGCAGAAACGTGATTACGATGCCGGTGGCTACCAAGAGGTGATAAATCGCCACTCACAATTTCAGGGCACCAAGCCCGAAACCTCAAATGATTATCAGCGCGCGCAGCATTTGATTCTCGCCGAAGCCTACTACTACCTCCGTCAATACGAAGCGGCGCAGCGAGAATATGCCGCCGTGGAATCGAAATCCGATGACGAGCTCTCGCAGAAGGCGGCGATTGGCAAAGCCTGGTGCGTGCTGCAATCCGGGCAGCTGGAGGCAGCGGCCGGGGATTTCGAGAATCTCCGCTCCCAGCTTACCGGCGTCCAGCAAACTCAGGTCTCTTACGGACTGGCAACGGCCTATTTTCTCCAGAAGCGTTATGATGATGCGATTCGTTGCTATCCCATCAGTAAAGATCGCGTTGTCGAGCCAGAATTGGTTGCCCTTGCAGCGAAATCACTGTTTAAGGTCGGCGAGAGTTACTCCCGCCTGCAGTTATTTGGCCAGGCCATCGACTACTGGAAAAAGCTGGTTCAAGATTACCCGAACACGGAATGGGCGCCGCAAGCACAGTACCGCCTGGCGGATACCTATTTCCGGGCTCATCACTTTGACGAGGCGTTGGCCGCGTTTCAACAGGGTCTCGACAGTTACCCCGGGCATGCCGTCGCAGTGGAAAGCAGCTTGCGGATGGCCCAGTGTGAATACAATGCCGGCAAATACGAACAGGCTATCGCCAATTTTGAGAAATTCATCAAGGATTACCCGCAGCACAGCTTGAGCAAGGATGCACTGGAAGGGGTTCAGCTCTGTTACTATCAGTTGGGACAAATCGAGGGTGCCACGACAGCACTCAAGAAAGTGATTGAGCAGGCGCCAGGCACCATGCTTGCCGCCGATGCCCGCTTTCGACTGGCGAACAGTTATCTCGAAGCTGGCCAGACCGAAGAAGCCATCCGGGCTTTCAAAGAGATTCTCACGCTTTATCCGGGAACATCCTACGCCATGGATGCACAGTTGGCGCTGGCGAAGGCTTGCTTCGCGCAGGAAAATTACGAGTTGGCGAACGAGGAGTTTTCTCGCTTCATCCAGTATTTTCCGGATAGCCCCAACATCGCCGAAGCAGCATTTCAGTTGGGCGTTGGGTACTTTAGCCTTCAAAGTTATGTGAGCGCGGCCGAAAAATTCAACGAGGTCATTCAACGTTATCCCCAAAGTGAATTCTATGCCTCGGCGTTGCAGAATATCGGCTGGTGCTATGACCGCATGGGTGAAAAGGAACAAGCGCTGGCTGCTTTTTCGGACTACCTCGCCAGCAACCCCAGTGGCAAAGATCAGTCGAAGATCAAACTGCAAGTCGCCGGACTTCAAAGTGAAAAAGGCAACGTGAAGGAAGCAATGGCATCTTACCAGGCCTTGCAGAAAGACAGCGATGGGGACGTGGCGGCGGAAGCCGCACTTCGCCTGGGACAGGCGTTACTGGAAATGAAACAAAATGCCCGTGCCAAAGAATCTTTCCTAATCGCCGTACGTGTGGGCTCAAAAGATAACTACTATCGCTTGAAGTCGTTGGCTGAATTGGCCTATCTCCATGAAGTCGCAAAGGCATGGGACCAGGCGATCGCCTGCTACCAGCAAATAATCGACAGCACCAGCGACGAAACCTGGGTCTCGGCGGCGCAGGAGCGCCTTCAGGCGCTGAGCAGCTTGGCTGGAACAAATGGTCATGGCGCAAAAGTAAGCAATTGATTTGTCACCAAATTAATGGACGAATTTTTTTAGAACTAATAATGGAGTAACTACCATGCAGTTTAATCTTCTTGAAACCCTACAATCCAGTTTTACTATGATCCTCTTGTTGTTGTGCTCAGTGGTGGCACTGACTTTTATTTTTGAGCGCTGGTTCTTTCTGAAAC